>DAOTUH010000161.1:0-7274 GCA_034437255.1 Anaerolineae bacterium | reverse complement strand
GCGCCTCGTCGCTCCATTTGAGCAGCGCCAGATCGTCCTCCAACGGATGTTCGCGGTACCAATCGATGAAATGATAATCCTCAATGCCGGCCTGCCGCCGGGGACTCCAGATCTCCACGGTCCAGCCGTAGGTGCCCAACTGCTCGTAGAGCCAGGTGTCGAAGCCGCCGGTAATCACCTCGTTGGGGTGGTAGCGGAAATCGTGATAGACGGAGACGTTGGGATAGCCGGTCACCTCCGTGCCCTTCTCCCCGATCTTCTTGAAGGTCCAGAGATCTTCGGCGAGGAACTTCTCGTCGGGCCGGTCGTCGTAGGGCCGGAGCAGCACGCCGCTGAAGGTGTGGAACGCCACGCCGCCGGTGATGTTGGGATGCTCGACGATAAAGTGCACGACGTTGCGCACCTCCGGCTCCGAGGCAGGATACGGCCCGGCGCCCTTCTGCTCGAACTCCTGCCGCCAGCGCTCGGGGAAGTTGCGGTTGAGATCGAGCCGCTCCTTCTTGGGCTGGATCTCGATGATGACGCCGTCGTAGTTCTCCAGGGTGCCCTCGGGCAACAGGTGGTAGTACTCGCCGCCTGCCTCGGTGGGATCGCGGCGCACCATGAGGCGAGGTTCCGCCGGGGAGACCTTCCACGCGCCGTTGGGATCGGGGATGCGCATGGTGAGCATGCGACCGTCGCCGTCGATGTCCTCCTCCACCAGGCCGCCGACGGGCTCTTCGTCGTAGGGATAGGGCCGCGTGCTGGAGCGGATGTACTTGGGCTCGTCGGCCAGCGCCCACTCGGCACCGTCGGGGTTGACGCGCGGGCAGATGTAGAAGGCGCGCGTGTCGAGGCAGCGGGTGACCTCGGGATCGTCGCCGTAGGCCGTGACCAGATGATTGATGAAATAGAGACACGCCGTTGACGCAGAAAGCTCGGCGGCGTGGATGTTGCCGTCCACCCAGAGCGCGGGTTTCTCTTCAGCAGGGCCGGTCTCCGTGTTGGTGACAGTCAGCAGCCAGACGTCGCGCCCTTCGTAGCTCTCGCCGATGCTCTCGATCTGGACGAGATCGGGGTGCTCCTCCGCGTAGGTGTGCAAGATGCGGGTCAGGTCATCGTAGCGATAAAAGGTGTCGAATTGAACGTTGGGCATGACAATCTCCTAACCTGAACTATGGATACGTGTTGCGTGTTGCGTGTTGCGTGACTTATGACTCGTGACTGAGGTTTCGTAGGATACGCTGGATCGCTTGTAGTAGCGGGCCTTGTTGTTCGAAGCCGCCTTCGCCCAGCTCGCTGAGGCCCAGGAAGATGCCCCTGCGGCAGCGGTGGATCAAGCCTTGCGTGAGCCGGTCAAGGGCCTGCTGGCGGGCAGCCATCTCGTCGGCGTCGGTCCACTGCGCGGCGCGGTCCCAGCGGCGGCTGAGGACGTAGGGATGAGTCAGCGGCTGGTAGAGCCGCTCCCACCAGCCGCGTCCGCCCACGTTGAGCCAGAACTGGTAATCGACCGGGCGGTTGCCCATGAGGAAGGTGTAGGCGGGCGCCAGCAGTACCGCGTCCTCGACCTCTACCTCCCAGTTACGGACGTACTGCGCGGCGACGACGCCCGCCTCCACCATCTCCACGTACTCCTGGCCCATGGACTTCTCGCCCCACGGCTTTTCAGCGCCCTCAGTTTCTCTAGGTGCGATCCATCGAAACTTCTGCACCGACTCGATTAGGTTCGACGCGACGCGCGCGGCGTCGAAGTCGACGTGGAAGCCGTAACCGGGCTGCGAGAGGATCTCGCCGAAGAGCCGCGCCAGGAAGTGGTCGAGTTCGTCCACGGGATCGACGCTGTAGCCGTCGAACCAGAGGCGCAAGGCCTCGTAGCGCCCGCCGAGCACGTAGGTGATGCGCTGCTGCATCTTGGGCTTGACGTCGGCGAAAAGCGCCAGCGCGGGCTCGCCGTCGCGGGTGCGATAGAGGATGTCCGCCAGCAGCTGAGCGCGCACAAGATCCAGCGCATCGATGGCCTGCATCAGCGCGTAGGCCACGTCGTAGCGCGGCGGGCAAATGCCCCATTCCGGGTGCGCTAACGCCGCGAAGGTGAGCAGCGTCCGCGTGGCAGGCTCGTCGCGGAGCGCGCGCGAGGGCCGGTGGGAGCGCGCGGGGACGTGCAGCTGGTCCAGCCGGTGCGCCAACGAGAAGCGCAGCACGTCGGGCAGGAAGGGCGCCAGTACCACGATCTCGTCGGGCGGTACGCCCTCGTCGTGGATCAGTCCGGCGACGCTCTCCGTGACCCAGTCGAGCATCTGGGGGTAGAAGCGGTGGACGTCGTAGTGCAGAGCAGCGCGAAGCGTGGTGCGTGGTGCGTGGTGCGTGCCTGTCCTGAGCGTAGTCGAAGGATTGCGTGAGGTTTCTTCAACGGCTTCGCTTTGGCGTCCGGCGGTTGAGCGAAGGACGGCCTGGCCCAGGGCGACGGCGAAGGCGGAGACGGGTGGGGTCATCACCACGGTTTGGGTGAGGCGCCGGGTTTCGTCGCAGTGCCTGCGCAACGCCAGGCCACCCTCGGGATCCGCCCCCAGAAAGACCCGGTGCCCCCCATCCTCGTCGAAGATGAGCAACGCCGACGCAGCGTGCGGCAGCCAGTCTGCCAGCAGATCGTGAGCCACGGGCGTGTCCTCCTCGACGTTGTCGACGAGCAGGTACGTGTACTGACTCAGCAGGTAGTCGCGGCAGAGGGGCTCGGGCCAGAGGTAGTGGGTGAAGACGTGCATCTGCAGGGAGAAATCGAGCAGATTGTGCGCCCGGCAGTAGCGGCGGAAGCGCTGCGCGCACGCCTGGGCCTCGTCGTAGACGCGCAACTGGGCATCGTCGCCTATCCAGGCAGCCTTGAGGCGCGACGCGATTTCGGCGAGCGGGAAGCCGACGACAGCGGCCTTGTTCAGGTTGTCGATGATCTGGCTGTAGAGCCGGTTCCGGTCGATGGTGATGGACGCGAAGTAGCCTTCTTGCTCGATCAAGGGATCGACGATGCGGGCCATGAAGTATTGCGCGGTCTCCAGGGTGAGAAACGCGGGGCGCGCGTCCGGCACTCCGAAGTCCGCCTCCTCGACGACCAGGGGCCAGAAGAGGTCGATCATGCGGCGGGCGATGCCGCCCACGGTGGCGATTTCGATGACACCGCCAGGGCCGACGTTGGGATCGCGGCGGACCGCGTCGTAGGGGCCGGCCAACGTCCGCTGCGGCGTAATGACCAGGATGTTTTCGCCCGCCACGCCCTCGGCTATCCAATGGCGGAGGCGCACCACGCCGGCGGTCGTCTTGCCGGTGCCGGCAGGCCCGGCGAGGAAGAGCTTGCGATCCAGTGGGGCGTTGACCACGGCTTGTTGTTCTGCGGATAGCTGGCGAGGTTCCATAGCCCGTATTGTACCCTGAAGGGGAGAGAGGGCAAGGGTTTGGGGCGTGTTGCGTGATGCGTGTTGCGTGATGGTATGTCTAACTGTTGAAGCGTTTAGAGCTGCGGGTAAACCGTCCCCGAGGACGGGGACTTGGAGCATTGTTGAAAGGGTGAAACGCTCAGTCGGAAGGCAGTGCGTCGAGGGCTTCGAGGGCGGGCGCCCAGCCTTCGTGGTAGCGTAACGCGGCCTGGAAGTCGGCGCGGGCGCCGGCGATATCGCCCAGGCCCCGCCTTGCTTTGCCGCGCCAGTAGTACGATTCCTCCAGGTTGTCGGCAATGCGCAGCGTCTCGTCGGCCAACGCGATGACGTCCTCGTAGCGACCCACGGCGTAGTAGGCCTCGTAGGGGCCGAACTGGTACCAGATCATGCGGAAGGGCACGCCCAGCGCGCGCGCCTGGTCGAAAGCTTGGACAGCGGCCTCGACCTCTCCCAGCGCCACCAGGCTGGACCCGACGTTGAACCAGGCAAACATCCGCGCGTCCTCGCAGCGGACGTAGGCCACGCATGCTTCCGGCGGACCCGTCGCCTCGACGCGCGCCGTTTCCAGCGCCTGTTGCACGGCAAAGTCGGTGTCCATGTAAGGTCCCAGGATCTCGCCGACTTCGGCCTGACGCGCCGGCGGGACGATCACCAGATAGAGGCGGTTGAAGGCACGCCAGAGCTCGTCCAGTTCCTGATAGCTCAACACGACCTCTTCGACGTGCAGCGAGTCCACGGTTGTGAACTGCCGCGCGGCATCGTCGTAGCCCGTGACCAGCCGGTAGTGGCCCATCTGCTCGCCCTCGTCGTCGATGTACCAGGTCTCAACGACGGCGGGGATCTCGTTGGCGACCAGCCGGCGCAACAGATCGACGGTCCCGCCGACGCGCACCGTCGCCGCAAAGCCCAGGGCGCGGGCGTAGTCCGCCATTTCGTACGGCCCGACGTTCTTGTCCTCGGGATCGGGCTTGAGCACCGGCGCGATCTCCGTCTGCGTCTCGTCCCGCTCCCAATAGGAGAGGGCCATCGCCAGCGTCGCCGGCCCGCAGTTGTTCCATCCCTGCCGCTCCGCACGGATACCATCCAACTGGCAGACGACCGGCTGCTCAGGAAGCGGGGTTGACGTAGGAGAATCTGTCGCGGTGGGCGCAGGGGTGGTCGGCGCGGGCGTCGCGGCGTTTTGCGACTGCGGCGTCGATGTCGGCGGGGGCGTGACGGTGGGCGTGGGCGGCGGCGCGGTCGGCGACGGCGTCATCACGAGCGGCACCATAGGCGTCGCGCCGAGATCGCCTTCCGGCGTGGGCAACATGCCGCCGTGTTGGACGTGGCGGAGTTCCTGCAACGGCTCAGGTAGATAGTAGGCGTAGCGGCCGGGCAGCGCGCGCACCACGCCACGCAGCGCCAGCAGGCCCGTGATCACGACCAGCAGCACCAGAATCATGAGCATCAGAATGCGAATCAGCCGGTCGATGGCCGATCTGCGCCGGGTCGCCATGGGCGTCATAGGCCAATCCCCCCTTTGCGCGCGAGCAGGCGGGGCAGTTCGCTGATCTCCTCGCTCTGCAGCAGCCAGGCGCCCGTAAAATACCCCACGCCGCCGAGGGCCAGCTGGAGCGCCGTATCCGGGATGAGGCCGTAGCTGGGCAGCCAGCGCGCCGCGCCCAGGATCAGAACGGTCATAAAACCTGTAGCGCCGACGGTGCGTAGCAACGAACGTCCCAACCTCGTTTCCCCGACGTTCTGCAGACGCCACCGTGCGATGCCCATGAGGAGCAGCACCTGCGCGCAGACGCCGACGCTGTTACCCAGCGCGATGGCGCCCTGCTCCAGATCGGCAAGCAAGACCCAGCCCAGACCTGCGTTGACGAAGAAGCCGACCAGCGCGGCCCAGAAGGGCGTCCACATATCGCGCTGCGCGTAGAAGAGGCGGCTCACCACTTCCAGCGCCGAATGGCCAATAAGACCCAGCGTCAGAAAGTGCAGCGCGCCCACCACGCGCGTCGTCGCGTCGGCATCAAAAGCGCCGCGCTGCAGGAAGAGCGTCGTCAGCGAACGTCCCAGGAGCAGCAGGCCCACCGCCGCCGGAATCGCCAACGCCAACACCAGGCGCAGCGCCCAGCCCGCCGCCCGTCGCAGGCCCGGCAGGTCGCCGCTGTTAGCGCGCTCCGCCAGCGTCGGGAAGATGGTCAGCCCAACGGCGGTGCCGATGATGGTCTCCGGAAACTGCATCAGGCGCCAGCCGTACTCGTAGGCAGCGATGGCGCCGCCGGCCAGCCGTGATCCCAGAAAGGTGGGCAGCACGAAGTTGAGGTAGGTGACGCCGAGGCCCAGCATGCGCGGCCCCATCAGCGCCAGCACGCGCGTCAGATCAGGATGTCGAAGCCGGAGCCGCCAGCGCGCGCGGAAGTGAATCAGCCCGGGCACCTGAATGAGGAAATGCCCCACGGTGCCCAGCAGCCCACCGATGGCGAGGCCGAAGATGCCCCAGCGCGGGGCGAGCAGAAGCGCGCCGCCGATGCGGCCCAACGTGTAGAAAAGCGGAGCCGCCGCCGGCAAGAGAAAATGCTGGTGCGCCTGCAGCGTGCTCATGGTGATACCGCTGACGCTGGAGAGGAGCGTCTGGAGCAGCACCAGCCGCATAAGGCGCGTCGCCAAGCCCGCGCGGTAGGCGTCGAAGCCGGGCGCCACCAGTGCGATGACCTGGGGCGCCAGCACCGCCGCGACGATGCTGACCGTCGCCACGACGAGCAGGGCGAGGTTGAGCACCGCCGAGACCAGCTGCCACGTGTCGTCCCGATCCCCTTTGCTGATGTGCGCCGAGAGGATAGGAATAAACGAGGTCGCCAGGGCGCTGCCCGCCACAACGGTGAAGAGACCGTCGGGCAGCTCGAAGGCGGCGTAGTAAGCGTCCAACTCCGGCGACGCGCCAAAGGCGCGGCTCACCACCACGTCGCGCACCAGGCCCAAGACCTTATCGAAGGCAAAGAAGAAGGCGACCAGAACGGCGGAGCGGGCCACGTGGGCGGTCGAACGTTGAGGAGTCGAGGATGTCATCTGCGTTTAGGTCGAAGGATATGCGTCAACAGACGCATCCTGCGTTGAACCCATCCAACTCTCATTATCAGCATCCCCTGTTTGTTAAATCGTGCTATCCAACTCTATACCGTTAACAGGGGTGAGTATAACGCAGGTGGCCCTCAAAGGCAAACAGCGCTATACTGGGCAAACGAAGCGGTTCCAGGGTGGTTCTGACGCAATAGGCGGCTTCCAGTCATGTTTGCCATGCGCATTAACCTCAGCGCACATCAACCCTAGATTCGTTTGCCTTGCTTTTGTCTATGCAGATTCTAGGACGCAGAGAGTGTTTTCGCCAGCTGACTCGCTTCAAAATCTATACTGCGAGAAAAGGAGAGTGCCTATGCAAAAGAGGATGCTATTGCTGCTTGGAGGAGCGTATCACGATTTCGAGGGGTTCACCGCTGCCGTGCGCCCGCTTTTCGAGGCGGAAGGTTACGGAGCCAGTGCAACCTACGATCTTATCACGTTGGAACGGCTGGCGGGAGAGGAGATCGACGTGGTGCTGATGTACACTTGTTTCAGTGAGAACGCAGCGGACAGGGCGCCCAACGTCGCGCAGAGCGAGGCGCTCTTCGACTGGGTGCAGGCGGGCGGCGGGTTGTTAGCCGTACACGGCGCAACGGTGATCCCAGAAGACAACTGGACGCTGCGGGGCCTGGTGGGGGGCACGTTTAACTCGCATCCGCCGCAGTTCGCCTTCAGCGTCACGCCGATGGCCCAAACGCATCCCGTCATCCGTGACGTCGCAGCCTTTACCGTCGAAGACGAGCTCTACGTCCACCGCACCACGGA
>DAOTUH010000160.1:0-3244 GCA_034437255.1 Anaerolineae bacterium | reverse complement strand
CCCAGCGTCGTCTTCAGCCCAGCGTGGCCCAGGTTCTGCTGGATCTCCACCGGCGCCATGCCCGCCTCGTAGAGCCGCCGGGCGTAGGTACGGCGCAGATCGTGCGGCTTGACCGTGACCAGGTCGCCGTGCACGGCGATGGGGTAGCGCGCCAGCAGGTACTGGATGGCGCGCACCGAGAGCGGGCCGGGACGCAGGGACTTGTTCCCGCGGTAAAAGCCGCGGAGGACTGGGCCGTCGTCAATGCCCGCCGCGTCCAACCAGGCGGCGACGATGACCAGCACCCAGTCGAGGTCCCCGTACGGAACCAGGCGCTCCTTGCAGCCTTTCCCCAGCCGGACGTGCAGCGCCAGTTCTCCGCCCAGGTGTTGGCGCAGGTCTCTGACCTCCAGGGCGCTTAATTCCGCTTCTCGGATGCCGGTGCAGAGCATGAGGGCGATGACGGCGGTGTCGCGCAGGCCGCGCAGATCGTCCAGGCCGGGCGCCGCCAGCAGCGCGTTGGCCTGCTCCAGGTTGTAGGGCGCGAGCGTCAGGTCCTCGATGGCGGCGACGACGGTGCGATAGATGCCCGCATAAGCATCTTCCAGATTGTAGCGCACGGTATGCAGCTCCCGCTTGGGCCAGTGGATGGGTTGCCCGTGGATGGTGGCTTTCGGGTAGGCCTTGCGGATAAAGGCCCGCGTGCGGCGGATGACGACCTCCTCCAGCAGGTTGAAAAGCGCCTGGGTCTCGCTGCTGCCTGTGGTGAGCGACGTCGAACCAGCACTGCGCTTCGCCTGACGCCGTGCCTCCAGGAAGTAGCGGCGCAGGTCGCCGATGCCGGCGGCGGAAAAGTAGGTGCGGTCGCCCTGGGCGAAGAGCATCAGCTGATTGTAGAGATCGAAGATGGTGTTGTTGATGGGCGTGGCGGTGAGCAGGATCACCTGCTTGCGCTCGCCGTCGCGTCCCAAGCCACCGTTGGCCCCAATAAGACGCTCCAGATTCTCGTAGCGGTTGGTGTTGTGGTTGCGGAAGTTGTGCGATTCGTCGATGAGGATGACGTCCACATCGCGGTAGGGGCGGATCTCGCAGTCGGCGCGGCCCAGCAGCTCCTGGGAGACGATCTCGGCGGGGATGGCGGCCTCGCGCAGTTCGGCGCGCCACATCTCCCGCAGCGCGGCGGGGCAGATGACCAGCGCCTTCTGCCGCCGGTGGTAGGCGGTGTCCTCCAGCAACTTCTTGCCGATCCAGGTCTTACCCAGACCCACCGAGTCGGCGATGAGCACGCCGTCGTAGCGCGCTAGGATGCGCCGCGCCTTCTGCACCGCGTCTTCCTGGAAGCGGGTCAGTTCCACCGCCGAGCGGGTGCCTGGCAGCGGCAGACCATCGCCACCCAACTCGTCGCGGAAGTATTTGTAGAGCGCCTTGAGGTAGATCTCATAGGGCGTGTACTCGTGACCGCCGAACTTGGATGCGTCCAGCAGCGCGATGAGGTCGTCCTTGAAGTCGCGTGATTCCGCCCAGCGCGCGTCGTACCAGTCCAGCAACTCCAGAATGGCCCGCGCGCCGACCTCACTCTTGATCTCGCGGCGGACGTTGTTTTCCACGTCGGCGGCGTCCGCCGGCCGGGCGAAGAGCGGCAGATCGTCATTCTCACCAGCAGCCGTCAGCACCGGACGGACGGCGTCGGCGGCTTCCCAATCGTCGATTTCCCCCGGGTCCACCAATACCTTGTGGGTGAGGTTGAGTTCTTGATTCGTGGTCAGGCCAGCGCGC
This sequence comes from Anaerolineae bacterium, assembly GCA_034437255.1. Taxonomy (GTDB): domain Bacteria; phylum Chloroflexota; class Anaerolineae; order B4-G1; family SLSP01; genus G713. The sequence continues at coordinate 1,489 of DAOTUH010000160.1, read as the reverse complement.
GTGAAGTTGCTGGAGCCGACGATGCCTGCCACGGGACGAAAGCGGTCGCCTAGCGCCGTATCGGCGAAGCAGAGGTAGCTCTTGGCATGCAGGAAACCCTGCTGGTAGAGCTTGACGGCGACGCTCTCCCGGCGCAGGAAGCGGATCAGCGCCTCGACCAGTTGCAACGTGTCCGCGTCGAAGGGGGCCGCGTCAAGGTCGCGGCGCAGGGCTTGCCGCAGACCCAGATCGTCGGCGCCGCCCGGCTCCGAGCCCAGCAGCAGACGTACCGAGTCCAGGCGTTCCAGCGCCTCGCGCAGCAGGTCGTTGAGAACGTCGGCGAGGGTGTGAGCGCGGTTGTCGATGACGTAAGGTAAGTGCATCAAGTCTCCCTCTTCTCAGCTGTTCCTTCCTTTGTCCATGTCCAGGGTCCTCCTGGCTGCCAGTGTTTTTCAAAATCCTCACCGGCGGCCAGAGCCTCAAGCACTGGCTGTAGAAAAGCCGCGATGAGCGCCGTCACCGTCGACAACGCGCGAGGAATCGCTGCCTCTTGGCTCAGATGGTAACGCCGCAGGAAGGCGGCCCACTGGGTTTGCTTATCCGAATCCTCAGCGAAGGCATTCCCTAAAGCAACCGGATGGGTGACCAGCGGCGTGCGGCGCTGCTGGAACGTCTCGCGAATGGCCTGTCCCAATGCTCCACCATCAAAAGGGTAGCGATTGGCTAATAGCCAGATGTCGAAGAAATCCTTCATCCGGCTGTTTAACTCACCCAAACGGACCATACTCTGCAGTTTTTCAGCGATAGCACTCTCGCGGCTGTAGCCTTGTATCTCAGGCGCTGGGAATTCCAACAGCGGCGGGATACGAATGAGCACGATCCCCGGCACAACCGGATCGCCGAATCCCACGTCAATTTGCATGGGAATACGAGCCGAGCCCAAATAAGCAGTGAAACGTACACGCACGCCTTCATAGTCAGCCGCCTGAATGATGCGTTCTGCTGAAACCGTCTCTGCAGCAAAGCGCAAACCATCATCCATCACCGGCTGATCGCAGATCTCACGGACAACGGTCACGATATGTTCCAAGGCGTTATCCAAACGTCCCAGTAGATCAATATCACGGGTGGAACGAGGAAACGGCGCCTCCCAAACCGTGAACATCAGCGCACCCTTGAGCACCAGCTGCTCGCGATACGGTGAACGCCCCAGGCGATAGAGGAAACGCTCCAGGGCGTAGTATTGCAGAAGTTCGTTAAAGGGACGCTGTTCGGCCCGTGCCAGGTTCAGCAGCCGTTGATGAACGGACGCAGCGACGTTTTGAATCACAGTAGCATCTCCAGGTAAGGCTTGATCACGGTTTCGACACGACAGATACGCGCGTAGTGTAGTAGATCCCCCACGTCGAAATCGGGGTGTTGACGGTAGCGTTCGAGGGCTTCCAGCGCGATGTCCTGGCCCAGTTTGCGGCGATATTTGAAGCTGTCGGCGACGGTTTTGGCCGGGATA
>DAOTUH010000159.1:0-15267 GCA_034437255.1 Anaerolineae bacterium | reverse complement strand
ACAACCGCTCCGACCTGCACATCACGGGCAACGACGTGATGACCAACACCTCGTCCGATGACTACGCTGGCATCTACGCCAACGTCTACCTTTCCGGCACGCTCACGCTGACCGACAACAACATTGTAGGGAACATCTCAGGAGACGACTGCGGGGGCCTGCGCGCCGGCGTGGAGGGCTTCTGCCAGTTCCAGATCAAGGACAATCTGGTGATGAGCAACACCACCGCCCTTGACGGATCCAATGCATTGCCTTACCATTACTACGGTGGCCTCTACTTTTATGCCCAGCACAACTCCCACGGCACCTTCGACCGCAACCGGGTGATCGGCAACTACGCCGACGACCGGTACGGCGGCGGCTACGTGTATCTGTATTACAACTCCAGCAGCACCTTCTACGATAACGAGTTCCGGGGCAACACCGCCAATTACCGGAGCTATGGCGGGCTACACCTGTATGTCTATGCCAATAGCCAGGTCACCGGCGACAACCTGGTGCTGGCGGACAACGCGGCTAACGGCGGCGCCTACGACTATGGCGGCGGGTACATCTATGCCACCTACAATTCGACCATCGACCTGCCCAACACGCGGGTCATGGGCAACCGGGCCGGCGACGACTATGGTGGGGCCTACTTTGAGGCCTACGATCACTCCACGATCACCGTGCCCGATCTTTACGTCTATGACAACGTCGCCGGCGGGGATTACGGCGGCGTCTACCTGGATGCCAGCGATGGCAACGATACGATCATCGCTACCGACGCCCAGGTGATCAGCAACACGGCCGGCGCTGACGGCGGCGGTGGTTACGCCTGCGCCGAGGACGGCAGCCTGGTGGATCTGACCGGCAGCCGGTTCGAGCGCAACACGGCCGGCGGAGGTGACGGCGGCGGCCTCTACGTGGACGATGTCGACGATGGCTCGAGGATGTTGCTGGGCCAGACCGAATTCCTGACCAACACCGCTGCCAGCGATGGCGGCGGCATCTATTTCGACGACGGCCCCACCTACGGTGCCTACCTGGAGCTGAGCCACGCCCGCTTCATCAGCAACACCGCGCAGAACGGCTACGGAGGCGGCTTCTACATGGATTACGTTTACTACAATGACCCTACGGCGGTCTCCATCCAGGCCGATCATCTAACCTTTGAACGCAACACGGCCGGCGCCGACGGCGGTGGGTTCTACCTGTATGAGGCCTACGAGGGCACCGGGCGGATGCTCTTCGACGACGGCGTCTACCGCGATAACAGGGCAGGGGATAGCGGCGGCGGCCTCTACTGGTACGACTGCACCGAGGGCTGCGATCTCTCGATGAGCCGCAACGTCTTTGAGGACAACGAGGCCACCAGCAGTGACGGCGGCGGGGCTTGCTTTTACGGGGCCTACTATGGCACCGAAGTTCACTTTGACGACAACGTGTTCCTCAACAACACGGCCGGTGGCGACGGCGGCGGGTTCTACAATTACTATTTCGCCTATGGAGGGGCGCTCGGCACTTTTGACCGGAACACCCTGCGCGGCAACACGGCTGGCGGCGCTGGCGGCGGCTTCTACAGCGACGAATTTGGCTACTACGGAGCCGACGTCTCCTTCAACGACAACGTCGCCGTGGACAACGTCTCCGATGGCGCCGGGGGCGGCGTCTACATGTACTATCCCGCTTACGCTGGCGTCACGCTGGCCTTCAACCGCAACGTGATCACCGGCAACGTGACCACTGGCGGCGACGGCGGCGGGCTCTATATGGGGTACCTCGAGTCCGGCAGCCAGGTCCAGTTCAACGACAACGTCATCAGCCACAACGTCATTTCCAGCACCAGTTCCTACGACGGCGGAGGGATCTATCTTTACACCATCGACGAGGGCGCTACCGTCTGGATGACGGGCAACGAGATCAACGATAATATCGCCACGCGCGACGGCGGCGGCCTCTACATGGATGACTACGTCGACTACGGCTCGGTGTGGTATTTCGAGGACAACGAGCTGCAGCGCAACTGGGCTGGCGACGACGGCGGCGGCTGCTACTTCGACGACTACTGGTACGACGGGGCGGTGGTCGACTTCAACCGCAACCTGATCAACGATAACACGGCCATTGGCGACTACGGCGGCTGCTACTTCTACGGCATCGAGTACGCCGAAGTGGATTTCATCGGCAACCAGTCCAACCGCAACACCGCCGGCGGCGACTACGGCGGGCTGTACTTTGAGAGCGTGTACGACGGTACGGTGATGCGCTTATGGGGCAACCAGGTCATCGGCAACCGGGCCGGCATCACCGAGACGGCGCGAGTCGGAACCCAGATCATCGACGCGCCCGCCCAGGTGCTCGGCGGCGACTATGGCGGTCTCTATCTTGGAGAAATCGAGTCTGGGGGCGAGGTGGACTTCCGCCGCAACCGGATCCTTTCCAACACCGCCTATCTCACCGGCACCACCGGCGGCGACTATGGCGGCATGTATACCGATCTGGATAGTAATGGGCTGCTGACCATGGTGGATAACACCATTGCGGGGAACGAAGCCCAAGGCAACCTGGGTGGATTCTATGCCGAGATGTCTGATGGCTCGCGGCTGGTGATGGTTCACAACACCATCGCGGCCAACACAGCCGTCACGGACAGCGCGGGCGTCTACATCGAAGGGGAGGACGATAGTCAATACTTCCTGCGGCGCAACCGCATTGTGGGCAACAGCGCCGGTGGCCGCAGCGCCGGCCTCTATCTCTACAATGACGACGCCACTGAGCCGCTGTGGGGCGTCAGCGAGAACAACCTGATCGCCGACAACGGCGGGGTGGGCATCCGCGTGGAGGACATGGACTTCTGGAGCGTCAACGACACCATCGCCGACAACGTGGAGTATGGCATCTGGATGACGGGCACGGTGACCTCAACGGCCTACCTCTCCAATACCATCGTCTGGGGGCATACTGCAGCCTTCACCAGCGCCTATCCGGTGACTCAGACGATGATGGCCACGTACAGTGACATTGAGGGCGGCTGGTCCGGCACGGGCAATATCAACCAGAACCCGCTGTTCGTCGGCGGTAGCGACTATCATCTCCAGCAGGTCTCGCCGGCGGTGGACGCAGCCGAGACGGCAGCGGCGCCGGCCCTCGATCTGGACGGTGTGCCGCGACCGGTGCCCGCTGGCGGCGACGCGGACATGGGCTGCTACGAGTGGCGTCTGCCCGGCGTTTCCCTGACACCTAACCTCAGTGCCTTACCCGATCCGGGCACCCAGGCGGTCTTCACGCACACGGTGCAGAACACCGGTAACGCGCAGGACACCTTCAACGTCAGCGCCGTTTCCGCAAACGGCTGGCCGGTGCACGTGATGCCGACCCCGGTGACGGTACCGGCCGGCGGATCGGCGACTGTGCTGGTGAAGGTCGATGTGCCGACCGGCCTGACCGCGGGGACGACGGACTCTATCAACGTGACCGCCGCTTCGGTGCCCAACCCGGCGGTGGTAGATGGCGCGCAAGACGATATCACGGTGGCCCTAGTGCCTGCCCTGACCTTCACGCCCGACCGGGCGGCGGGGGGCTTGCCGGGGACGCTGGTCATTTATGAGCATACGCTAACGAACGACGGCAATGGCCCCGACACCTTCCACCTGAGCACTGCGTCCAGTCAGGGCTGGAGCGGATCTGTCCAGCCTATCGCCGCGACCCTGGCGGCGGGCGCCTCGACCGCGGTGAAGGTCTACGTCTCGGTACCTTCGGGAACGGCAGAAGGGATCGTTGACGCCCTGACGGTGACCGCGACCTCGGTGGGCGATGGAGCGGTCTCGGCTTCCGTGGTTGATACGACTACGGCTCAGGGCTGGCCTTACTCAGTTTTCTTGCCCCTGGTGAGCCGTCCGTAGTTGCTCGCAAAATCCGCACACAATCTCCAAAGTCCCCTCCAGAGAGGGGACTTTGGATTTCTTTTGCGCTCGTGGCACCTCTGCGTGAGGCTTTTGATTTTTTCATTGCAGTCACCGGTGGAGATTCTGAAACGATACCCCCCGATCTGGTGTTGAACTCATCGCGTTTATGGGTTACTATATAGGTACAGATGCAACACCTTAAATCGTCCTAGGTTAACTAAGTTCTGATCTCCATCGTATAATAGTTGGATACGTATACGGTTGATTGGTTTCAAGTTTAGACTTCTCCAAAGATGAAAGGGATTCCGCATGGCTTTCTACGATGTCCACGGACAGAAGATTCACGTACAAGAAGAGGGCTTGCCAAATCGACAGATGGCACTCTTGATCCATGGTTGGTCCAGCTCCTGGTATGCTCTGTCCCCTTTGCTGAGAACCATGCGCCAGCGCTTTCGCTGCCTGGCGGTCGATCTCCCCGGCTATGGGCAGTCGCCACGTCTGCCGCATCGCACCACAATCCCGGCCTATGCAGATTTGTTGGCCGAGCTGATCGGTCAGGTGAGTGACACTCCCGTTGTCCTGGTAGGACATTCTATGGGAGGGATGACCAGCGTGACGTTGGCCTTGCATCACCCGGTGTTGGTCGAGCGCATGGTGTTGCTTGATCCGACCATCACCGGACGCCTTTCTCGATACATCAATCTAGTCGTCTCACCTATCACGTTGCTGGAGCGTTTTGGCCTGGGCCGGCTGATCGTCTCGGCTGTCGAGCAGGGTTTCGTGGGCGTCACCGACCGGATCATGCGCCCGGCGTCCTTCTCTGAGCGCACCGGGATCACCGAAGCGGACTACAAACGGATTCGGGCGGACGCCCGGCGACCCGGTCAGGGGCATGTGCGGACCGAGTGTTTCTTTGCCATGCGCGAGAACGATCTATCGTCACAACTGCACCGGATCGACGTGCCGACGTTGATCCTCTGGGGCGCAGAGGATAACACGGTGCCGCTGCGTGATGCCAGCATCGTGGCCGATGAGTGGCCTGAGGCCGATTTGCGTATCCTCCCCAAGGCCGGGCATTGGCCGCAATTCGAAGCTCCCATCACCACGTGCCGCCTTGTGAGTGCATATCTCGGCTTACCGCGTTTTCAAGAGAAACTGGATGCTCCCCTGAGCGATGAGGAGCTGGTCCAGACTCAGGAAATCGCCCAGTTTCTGGCTCACTCCGACATCGGCAGCGATTTGAACAAGGCACAACGTCTTCGGCTGGCCGCCCAATGTCAACCACGCCCGTACGCAGCGGGTGAGAAGATCGTCAACGTCGCGGAGAGTGGTCAGGAGCTCTATCTCATTCACAGCGGTACGGTGGAGGTGTGGAGCGATCCTGAACGACCGGGAGAGGAGTCGGAACACAAGCGTCACGTCGCGGATCTGCTGCCCGGACAATTGGCTGGCGAGCTGGCGATTTTCGACAAGCAGAAACGAAGCGCGGATTTGGTGGCAGGTAGGGAAGGCGTGATGTTACTGGTGTTGGATCGGGAGCGGTTGCTGGCGCTATGTGAGGATGATGCTATCCTGGGGACGCGGCTGCTTTGGAACATCGCCTCGGCGCTTTCTCAGCGCGTACGCTTGGTTCTCTGGCAGATGCAGCGGATGACCCAGCGTGAAACTAAAGAGGAAAGGGAGGTGGATAGATAAACTGGTCTAGCAGGGCGCACGGTCTGGGATTTTGAGCCCTTGGCCCCCGGAGATGATCGATCCCGGCCACCCGGATTGAAGCGCGAAGAGACATGCCGTCCATTTTTCAGGATCACACCAACAGGAGGAGAGCATGATGAGCAAGCGATATTGGACATTGGTCATCGTAAGTGTATTATTGGCTTTTGCTATGGCCTGTGGCCTTCTGTCATCCGATGAGGTGACACCGGAGCCTACTGAGAAACCACCACCGGAGACGGTTGAGGAGCCGACGAGCACGCCGCTTCCGACGTCCACGCCGCGTCCAACCCCCACCCGCGAGCCGACGGAGGAACTGCCTGCAACAGAGCCTGAATCTGAAGGAGATGGAGAGGGCAGTCTGGAGCTTACCAACGGGAGCGACGTGGCGATTACCGAGCTCTTCATCTCGCCCGGGGAGAGCGCGGAGTGGGGCGCCAATTGGTTAGATGCACCGCTGGGCGCGGGAGAAACCAAAACGATCTCCGGTATCCCCGAAGATGTCTACGATCTCAGGGCCAGTAATCCAGAGACTGAGTTGTCAGAGACGCTTTACGGCCTTACGCTGTTGGGAACAGAGAGTTGGACGGTGGTGGGGACGGCAAGCGTCTCCGAGAACGCCGTGCTCCGTTTTGAAGAGGATTTTTCCGACAATCGTAACAACTGGGGCGGCATGGAAGACAGCGATGTGCACCACCGTGAACCAGCCAATGGTGAGTACTGCATCGATATCCGTATCTCCGATATGACGGCCTGGGAATGGTATGAGCCATTCCGCACCGAGGAGTACTTTGCCGAAGTGAAGTGCGGCGTTGATCCTGCGACGGACGCCAGCTGTGGGATAGGATTTGGGCCAGACGGCGATAACTTCGTCTGGTATGAGGTCGATGCTTCGCTCCAATCCTACGCGCTTTTCCTGTTGCAAGATGATGAATGGCAAGATGCGCTTATTTCCTGGGCGGAAGATCTGCATATCAGCCCGGACGGCGAGAACTACCTTGGGCTGGGACAATTGGGTGAGACGATGTTCGTGTACGTCAACGGGATTCTGATCGATTCCGTGGAGACTGTCTTTGACGAGGGGCGCATTGGGATTGGAGGGGCGACCTACGAGGTTCCCAACGTCACCGTCTGTTTGGACGAGCTGCGCGTCTGGCAGATTGAATAAGCCTTGGGGCTGGACGAATCCGCTCGCCTAAGTTGAACGAAATTTACGAAGAGATCGAGGTGCCAGAAGCCTGGCGTGCGCTGGATATTGCCTCGTGGCATGGGTCCGTTCTCGTAGTTGGTGCCAGTGACACCGGCAAAAGCACCTTCGTCCGCTATCTCTACGCGCGGCTGCTGGAGAATCGGGGGCGCGTTGCGTTCCTCGACGCCGACGTGGGGCAGAACGGCTACTGTCTTCCTGCGACCATGGTCATGGCCCGAAACGCTGGGCCGGAGGACGCTACGTTTCCACCGCGTGCGGCACGTCGCGTCTGGTTTGTGGGGAGCAACGCGCCGCCCGGGCACATGCTCCGCATGGTGCTGGGCGTCTCATGCCTCTTCCGGTCCCTGGAAGCCGACGCGCAGGTGGTCGATACCACGGGTTTCGTTGATCTCGATCGTGGCGGCGTCAATCTCAAATGGGCCAAGATCGAGCTGCTCCGTCCGTGCACCGTCGTGGCTTTCCAACGTGAGGATGAGCTGCGGCCTTTGCTACTCCCGCTACACTCGCTGCCTGGCGTGCGCGTCGTTGAGCTCCCCGTCCCGGCGGCGGTGCGGGAGCGCTCCAAAGCAGAACGGCGCGCCTACCGGGCCGCATGCTATCGCGATTATTTTGAGAAGGCACCGTGTCTCGTGCTCGACTACCACGGCCTGGCGGTCTTTCCGGCACGACGCTTCCGTCGGGGGCGACTCGTCGCCCTGGAGGACGCGGACGGTTTCGCCCGCGCCCTGGCCCTTGTTGAAGGGAAAGATGAGGACGCTGTTCATCTGCGTACGCCGTTGCCCCGATCTCAGAGAGAAAAGATCGCCGCTCTACGCCTCGGTGACCTGCGCATCGACGTCGGCACCTTCCAGGACGAATACCTACGAGTCTGAATATTGGGGCCATCTGGCGTTCACCCCCGCTTTTCCCACAGGTATCTGTCTAGTCTTCCGAGGTGCGACGCACTTTCGCCGAAGTTCACGAGCCGGGGACTCCCAAATCATGCACGGAGAACTCTGTAGCGCGGTTTGCTTCGATCCGTAAGTGCGTTGCACTGGACCCTCTCTTACGTAACCTAAATGGTTGCCCTCACAGATTCTAATTGACGCATATCCAATATCACGTACAATTTTGGCAAGCGTTGAGTCCTTTGTCACCATACGAAAGGAGTATAGGCCCGTGGAGATCAAAAACGTTGCGATCGTCCTTGTAGATATCAGCGGGTACACTCGCTTCATGCAAATGCACGCAGCCAGTATGCTTCACGCTGAGGAGATCATCACCGAGCTGATGGAGGCTGTCATCGACAGAGCCGATTATCCGCTCACGCTGCATAAGCTGGAGGGCGACGCGGCTTTTCTCTATGCAAACATCGAGGGAGACGCCAAAGCCGCTGCACGGGATATTGCTCAGCAGGTTCTGGGCTTCTTTGAGGCGTTTAAACAGAAACAGTCTGCTCTCTTGCATGCCAGTGAAGGGGGCTGTCCCTGCGACGCATGTCAGAACATTGAGCAGTTGCAGCTCAAGGCCGTGCTTCACTATGGCGAAGTGGTGATGAAAAAGATTCGCCAGTTCAAAGAGCTGGCCGGCAACAACGTGATCTTGATACACCGGCTGCTCAAGAACAGTCTCCCCGGCGGGGAATATATCTTGATGACGGAAGACTTTTACCGGTTATCGGGGGGGGTACCCGATCTCAGGATGAAGGAACACACAGAGGAGTATCCTGATCTTGGACCGGTGCCCGCCTTCGTTTTTTATCCTCCGTTGGTTGAGTTCGTCAGGGCAGATACCAAACCCCTGACCAAGCCGACGGGGTTTCTAGAAGCCCAACGTTTGACGCTACTCGGATTTTGGCGCCGTCTTTTTGACCGCAAAGGACCGTTTCGGCATCTCCAGGCCGGCTGACGAATCCTAGATCTTTGTAGTCATCAAGGTAGCGGCAGCGAAGTCGCGTTCACGTGCTCTGAGACGACACTCCGTTGCCATTGTGAGCCTAACTACGCACAGTTCGCCCGATCGCGCCCGATTCTTATGCGTTTTTCTCTGGTAAACTCTCCACCTCGACGGTCACGTATCCCTCGTTGTCACTGAGCATATATGGTTGGTGCGGAAGTAGCGCCGACTGAACTCGTCCGCCGTCAAGGTACCGCCCCGCCCGACGGGAAAGATACGTTCCATCTCACCACCGTGTCCAAAAAACACATCTCCGGCGATGGACGGAATGAGATACGTGTTTGGCGCTCGATACTCGTGATGTCCTTACGACCCGTGAAACTCTTCCGGTGTGTAGAGTCAGGCCCCTCGGGCGCGTACGGAGCTGCGGTCTCCAGGATGCACATGCACGCTGCAGTGAGAGAGGGAGATCCCGCGCGACCGCTTTTCGTTCCCTCATTTACTCTTTCGTTCCTGTCTCTGTCGATAATACCAGGGTCGCGATAACGGGACGGTGATCCGAAGTGCCGTCCCAGGGGCCGATTTTTGCCTCAATAGCAGTGACGCGCCACGCTGCAGAGTAAAAGATGTAGTCGATGCGGATGAGCCACCGCAGCGGAAATGTGCCAGACCACGTGTGACCGAGTCCCCATCCGGCCTGGTGCCACGTATCGACCAGATTCTCGGTGAGATGCGCGTAAGCCGTCGTCTGCGGCGGCGTGTTGAAATCCCCTGGTGCCACGACGGGACCAGTTTGGTCTGCGACAAAATCGGCGATGGCCTGTGTCTGCGCGTCTCGCCTGTCGATGGATCTTCGCATCTCGTTGGGCAAAGAGAAATGCGTGTGAAAAGGATGTGCGTGGATCACGGTCACCGGCACACCCTCGAAGTTCATCTCCAGCACCTGGGGCGTCGTGTGAGGCCACTCTCCGGGCAACGTCTCGCCTGTCGGTGTAAGCGGATAGCGGCTGAGTACGCCCATGCCCGTCACGCCCGGCTGCGGATCAAAGATCCGATAGGGATAGGCATCGGCCAGTTCCCGGTGGAAAGCCTCGGCGATGGGACCGTTGAGCTCCTGGATGGCGATCAGGTCAGCGTCGGCTTCCCGGATGACGTCCAGGATGGGCGCTGGGTCGGTGTTGTGGCCCAGTACATTAAACGTCATCACGGTGAGCCTTGGACCGCTCACGTCGACGTCTTGCCTGTTGGGCAGAAAGTGGGGGCCAAAGAGCCCTAGCCCCGCCAGCAACGCCAGCACACTGCCTGCCCAGAGCATCCGCCGCCGCGTCCATGCCGCCACGATCACGGTCAGGAGTAGCGGAACGAAGAGGTAGACACCGACGGTGTTGAGCAAGAAGAGCCACCACCAGCGGTCGAGGAAGAGCAGGCGCAGTATTGTCCACTCCAGTACCCCGATGAGATAGACGTACGCCACCGCTACCGCCAACCGCCGCCACTCGATACGCTTCGCCGTCTCTTTGTGCCCCACGATACCCCCCTGGTTTGATTAGGCGCCTCCCGCAGCTCTACGACAGGCGCCGTCTCCCCACCGCTGATGATCCACTTGCTGTTCTCTTTCAATTCTTGCGCGAGAAGTACTTGAATATACGCCTCGGCCAGGTCGCCGCCGGCTTCCAGCTCATCCAAGACAGCGCGGATGGCCTCTGGGTGTGCTTCCGAGGTTAGCGCGCTGCGCTGCGCCTCCGTCTCCTGGAGCGCCACCATCACCTCGGTCATGGCCTTGGTCTTCACCACATCTCGAAGTTTACCCTGAACGAACTCAAAAACAATCTGCTCCGGGTTGTCCACCTCCAAGGCGAAGCGCTCAGGATGGACGCCGCGGTACGTGTATGGCAGGGAGATGTCTAGGGTCACGTCGTCCGAGGTCATGGCTGGGCTGCGTGGAGCGCAGCCCAGCCGCTCGTTGATCTTGACGATGATGACCGTATCGGCCAGCGGGATCTGAGCCAGGTGACCATCGAAACTTCGATGACGCAAACAAACGACCGCAGATGGCTTTGCCGGGATGCCGGAATGCGGTACAATGAACTCACGGCAACATGCTATGTCAAGGAAGGTGATCTATGTCCCGAAGGTTGCTACGAACATTGCGTGCCTTTCTACCCTCTGTCGGTCCGTTGGTGTTAGTTGTGGTTGCCATAGGCGTGCTTTTGCTGGGCACCCTGTTGGCCGCGTCCTACGGAATAGGCGCTTTCGAGGGGCTCAATGAACAAATCGAAAATGGCGGCGCGATGTTGGGCATCTTCGTCCTGCCGCTCGTCGCCCTGCTCTTTGAGATTGCGGGGCTCTGGGAGCGATCTGCACCGGCAAAAACGGTGTTGGGCGTGCTGGCCCTGGGTGCGCTCGTCCTGAGTAACGTGGTCGTCGGCATCTCGCTTGGAAGGAGTGACGAGTTTGAGAATCTCGCGACGGGCTTTCTAGGCCTTTCATGTCTCTGTTCTCCTTTGGTGCTTCTGGCGATGATTCTTCCGGTCTATGGGCTTGTCAAGACGCCGGCTCACCTGCGTGAGCTTCACCAACAAGGTCTGGAGGAAGACGCGGTCGATTATATTCGCCGCCAGGGTGGGGAGGTGACCTATCAGCAGTTGGCTCAGGCATTGGAGATTCCCGAGGAGCGCGTCGATCCGCTCTTGCGAAAAATTGTGAAGGACAAAAAACTCCTGGGATTCCGCGAGGTGAAGTACTGCCGCTTCTACACCGTGCCTGCCTACGCCGACCGGCAGTTGACGCTGCTGGGGATCGTCGATTCGCGGGGCACGGTCTCGCTGCAGACGTTGAGTGAGGAGTTCGGCGTGCCTCGAGGTCTCGTTGAGGAATGGATTTATTCGTTGGTAAGGAAGGGCAAGTTCACGGGCTATCTGGACTGGGATAAGGAGATCATCTATTCAGCGGAAGCGGAAAAGCTGCAGGACCTTAGCCAGTGCCCGAACTGCGGCGCTGAGATGACGCTGGCAGGCAAGGGCACGACGCGATGCGACCACTGCGGCACCGAAGTCTTTCTTCATTCATCGGAAACGCTGGAGTCCGGATAATCGTGCGCACGGATCTCCACATTCACACCACGGCGTCGGATAGCTGCTGGACGCCGGAGCAGGTGGTCGCGGGCGCGCAGGTCGAGGGCATCGGGCTCTTCGCCATCGCTGACCACGACTCGGTCGCCAACGTGCCGGCTACCGAGCGGTTGGCCCGTCAGGCTGGTCTCGCTTTCGTCCGCGCCACGGAAATCTCCACCATAGACGACGGCGATCTTTTCCACGTCCTGGGCTACGGCATCGATCCTACGCATCCTCGGCTGCGCGCTCTGCTGACCGAGCATACCGAGATGATGGCAGCGGTCGACGCGGCAGATATCCGGCGGCTCATTGAACTGGGCTATCCGCTCGATTACGAGGAGTATCTGGCCTACGAGTACGACCGCACGCGCGGCGGCTTCAAGTCGCTCAATTATTGTATCGACAAGGGGATCTGCTCAGGGCCGGGCGACTTCTTCGTGAACCTCCGCGAGCAGCTGGAGCACCACTGGCCCGATTTCGTTCATCCCACCGAGGCCATCGCCGTTATTCGCCGGGCCGCCGGTTGGCCGGTTCTGGCCCATCCCGGCGCGAGCCTCAAAACGCGCGGCGGCGTGAACGCGAGGACGCTCGCTCCGTTCCTGGAGTATGGCATCGCGGGCCTGGAGTGTTACTCTCAGTACCACGACGCGGAAACGACGGCGTTCTGCGTGGCGTGGTGCGAGCGTCACGATCTGCTCATCACCGGTGGCTCAGACTATCACGGTGGTTTCGTGAGGCGGTGCCTCGGCGTGCCCCGGATCGACACCTCGGACCTTCGATTAGGGCCTCTGCTTGTGAGATGAAAAATCGGATTTTTAGTAAGTCACCTCTACATGTAGTGATCTTGACTGCGAAAAACCTACATATAGTATCAATTCACAGAAAAATCCGATTTTTTCACAGAATTTGCTGTTTTATCTCTTCCTTCTCTGATCCAGCATCAAATTCCGCCGCTGTATCTACTGACGATATCCATCATCTCGTCGAAATGCGCGTCCATGTCGCGCACCAGCTTCAGGTGGGTGCGGCACCGGTCGAGGTTCTGACGCTCTCGGTGAATCTTGTAGTACACGTCGCCCTCTAGATAATCGGTCAGGAAGCGGATGGCGTTCTCGAAGGTCATCAGTTTAGCCGCGAAGGGCAGATACTCGATCTCCATCGGTGTCAAGAAGTCGCGGGCGGCGTCCAGATAGCCGTGCGCGATCTGCGCGTAGACCTCAAGATCGATATAAACTTTGGAGAGATCTGGCTCATCCTCTGACGCCGAGTTGGCGGCGGACCGGACCGCGTCGCCGAAATCGTAGAGCGCCAGGCCGGGCATCACCGTGTCCAGGTCGATGACACAGATACCCTCCCCCGTCTCGTTGTCGATCATCACGTTGTTGAACTTTGTGTCGTTGTGCGTGACGCGCTCCGGCAGCTCGCCCTGGGCCTTCATATCCACCAGCACCGAGGTCTCCTCCGCGCGGGCCTCGATAAAGTCGATCTCTTCTTTCACGCTGTGCGCGCGGTTCACCGGGTCCGCGTCGAGAACCTTCTCAAAAGTCTCGAAGCGCTTGCGCGTGTGATGAAAATCGGGAATGACCTCGTGGAGTTGATCAGCCGGAAAATCGCTGAGATACGCCTGGAAGCGCCCAAACGCCCGCGCCGCGTTGTAGATGTGCGCCATGTTCACCACGTTCTGGTACGTCTGCGCGTCCTTGATGAAGATGTAGCCTCGCCAGTAGTTGCCCTGCGGGCTCAGGTAGAACGTGCGGTCGCGGACGGTGGGGACCACGTTGAGCGTCTCGCGTTCCGCGTTGCCGCCCGACGCCTGGATCTTCTTTCGTAGATGGCGCGTGACCCTCGTGACGTTTTCCATCAGTGCCACGGGATCCTTGAAGACGTAATCGTTGATGCGCTGGAGGATGTAGCGGTTCACGCTGCCATCTCGGTGGACGTAGACGGCATAGGTGTCGTTGATGTGCCCGTAGCCGTAGGGATGGGCTTCCAGATACTGACCGTTCAGGCGAAACTGCGCTGCTACCTCCGGTAGATTATGGGTCATGAGGCTGCCTTCCATAGCTTTGCTGGATAGATGCCCTGCTCAATGCGGGCGCGGATGGACGCCTTCACCCAGGCCTTGTCCTCAAGATACGTCACGCCGAACCAGTGCTCGTCCGTTTCGAGGACCTTGACGCGCGCACGGCCTTCTTTAATTAGATCACCGACCACGTTGGGCAGGAAAAACTCCGCCCGGCTGATGGTCTCTTGATGCGTCCTCAAGAATGCCTCGAACCGCTGCTCCAGTTCCCCAAAAAGGCTGGGTGTGAAGCCCCACATGTTCATGGAGACGAGGGTGCTTTCCGGGATTACGATCCAAGAGTCGCCGTCCTCGGTGTACTGGATGGCGCCGTCGATGCGCTCGATGTGGGTCCGTTCCCGCACGTCGATGAGATAGCCGTGGTCGTCAACACGACAGATCCCGCGCGACACATACCCGTGTTCGCTCAGCGTGTTTTCGATCCTATAGCCGACCATGCAGTCATCGTACACCGCCTCGGTGTCCTCGGCCTGGCGCAGGTAGTCGGCGAGCATCTGGTAGGACGACGCGCCGTAGAAGTCGTCGGCGTTGAGGACCGCGCAGGGCTCGCCGATCACGTGTCGGCAACTGAGCGTGGCGTGACCGGTGCCCCAGGGCTTCTCGCGTTCTGGCGGCACCGGGAAGCCCTCCGGTAGATCGTCGAGGCGCTGATGCACGTAAACCGTCTCGCACTGCGCTTCCACCGTCTGTCCAATCCGGGCCCGGAATTCTTCTTCGATGGACTCCTTGATGACGAAGACGACTTTGTCGAACCCGGCGCGCAGCGCGTCGTAGACCGAATACTCGATAAGCAGCTCGCCGTTGGGACCGACGGGGTCCAGCTGCTTGAGCCCGCCGTAGCGACTGCCCATGCCGGCGGCCATGATGATGAGCGCGATCTTGGAATTCATGGTCTCTCCTTAAGGATCAATTGAACGTTGACTTCACTGAAATAACCATCAACCTCACGCAAAGGCGCCAAGAACGCAAAGGAAATTCATAAGCTGGTAAATTTTATTGATCTGGGTTGGCTTTGCTGTCCATAGAAGTAATAAGCAACGTATCCGTCTAGTGTTCTGAGAGAGGTGCGATGCACGTACGCCGAAGAAGTGTGGTTCTTGGTCACATGCCCGGAGACGTCTCAGTAATCCCAAATACTTCTTGTCGAAAGTGCGTTGCACCTGGTTACTCACAGAACTAAACGCTTACTTAAGTAACTTAAAAATCTTGGCGACTGTCCGACCTTTGGTCCACGGCGTCTTGGCGTGAGGCATAACCTTTTTTCAGGTGAGTCAATTTTGGCTGACCTGGGAAGTGGATCTTCTGCTCCAACGAAATCTCGTTGGAGCACTAAACAAAAAAACGCCCCTGACCAAAATCGGGGGCGTTTGCGCACAGAAACCGCTT
>DAOTUH010000158.1:0-8060 GCA_034437255.1 Anaerolineae bacterium | reverse complement strand
TTGCTGGCGTCAAACGTTATCGAATTGTCAAAGACCGAATGCGAAATTGGCGGGCGGGATTTCGAGATCGAATTATGGCCATTTGTTGTGGGTTACACAATTTCCGACTGAAGTTTCGCCCTTGGCACTGCAAACCTGTGCAGTTAAACTTTTTTGCATATTGTTAATCGATATAATGTCTAGTGTATCATGCATAGCTAGCCGGTGAACACTTGTCATGCTTTAGTGGATATTTTTTCAATGAAAGATATTTTGTATTGGAATAAAGTGAAATGGCGATATTAGCATGTAGTCAGGTGCAACGCACCTACGAATGCTTGAGAATGACCTTTTCACGCACGCTCGGATGGAGTTTGAGCGAGCGTAATCAGATAATCGTAGGTGCGTTGCACCTTATACCGTAATTTATAGGAATGAGTTTAACTCGCAAATAGATAGGGTCTGGCTAGGGAAGGAGCATGTTTGAAGTGCGAACTCAAAGAGCAGGTAAGAGTAAAGTACTGGTTATTGGTCTGGATGCTGGGACCTTGGATTTGGTGCGCCCCTGGGTGGAGCAGGGGCATCTCCCAAGTCTGGGACGTTTAATAACGGAAGGTGCTTCGGGCACCCTAGAATCAACCATCCCCACAATCTCGCCGGCAGCCTGGATCTCAATGATTACGGGCAAGAATCCTGGCAAACACGGCATCTTTGATTTTGTCCGTCGCGATCCTGATAGCTACCGTTTGGACTATGTGCAGCCGGCGCTTTCAAAAATTGGCACGGTCTTTGGACACCTCAGTGAATCTGGACGTCGGGTTGGGGTGTTGGGCGTGCCCGTGACCTATCCGCCCGAACCTGTAAACGGCTTCATGATCTCTGGTCCTTGGGCGCCCGAGAATGAAAATTGTGTGTGCCCTTCTGAGATGTTTCCTTATCTTGAGGAAAAGGGATACGAGATCAACAATACTGTCTCTTACACGCCAGACACGGCTGACGTCTTCTTAGAGTACCTTGAGGATGTCACGGATGTTCGAGCCTCGGTTGCTTTGGAACTCCTGCAACGCGAACCCTGGGATCTTTTCATGGTGGTTTTCCGAGATACAGATACTGTCGCTTCTTTCTTCTGGCACGACATGGATCCCACCCATCCCCAACACGACCCTCAACGGGCAGAGCAATTTGGCACGGCAATTTTGGATCATTACCGTCAATTGGATAGATACATCGGTAAGATGTTGGAAGTGATCGACGAGGACACTACGGTAATGATTGTGTCTGATCACGGCTCAGGTGCGTTATATTTCGAAATTTCCCTCAATCGCTGGCTAGCCGACATTGGATTACTTACACTAAAATCTGCTCAGGGCGCATATACTTGGTATCAGCGGGCTGCGCGTTCTTTGGGTCTCACGCGCGCCAGTTTGATTGAGCGTTTGGGTTGGCCGATGGTGCACCGCTTGAAGCGTATGTTGCCCAGAGGAATTGAGCAGTTGGTACCTTGGTCCCATCCTCAACTGTCCGAGTTGGTAGATTGGTCCAAGACGAAGGCCTATAGTTTTGGAAGTATTGGTCAAATCTACGTAAATTTGAAGGGGCGTGAACCTCAAGGGATCGTGGAGCCTGAGGAGAAGCAAGAGTTGCTTGACCAGATAATCTCTCGTCTGCATGAGTTAAAGGATCCGCGTTCAGAGCGTTCTCTAGAGGTTGAGATTTTTCACAAAGATGAACTTTACCATGGACCGTATGCGAAATGGGGCGCGGATCTAAATGTGATCTTTGATGATTTGAGCTGTATCACCCACATCACCTTGGATGCCGTGCGGGCTGAGCTGATGACGGATTCGGCGGACTATGAGACAGGATTCCATCGCAGAAACGGTATGTGGGTTCTGTGGGGGCCTCACATTCGGGCTGGAGTCGATGATCTGTTTGCGCAGATTGTGGATGTTGCCCCTATGATCTACTATTTACTTGGCGAGCCTATCCCCGATGACGTTGATGGTGAACTGCACCTTGATCTTCTTAAGCCCGAGTTCGTGGATCATCAACCCATTATCCGACGGAAGATTGATCATCATGAGGGTGAGGTCGATGCTCCTGATTGGACTGATGAGGATGAAGAGCAGATATCTGATTATCTACGAAAGCTTGGATACCTAAAGTAGAAGAGGAGTCTTTCGACGAATAGTAGTCCTTTGCGGGGCAAATGAGAATCTCATACGAGAGTGATTTTGGACTCTAAAACCTTGACCGCACTGAAATAACTGGTAAAACTCGGAGTTTTTCCGTAACTTGATACTATATGTGGGTTTCTCATGACCAAAATTACTAGATGTGGGGTATGGCCACCTAAAAATCCGATTTCTTGGACCTTTTTTCAGGGCAGTCAAATGTTGGGTCTCTGGTATTTCGCCGGGTGGTGGGGACTTTGTCATCCCCACTGCGCTTGGGACAAGTTTCCAAACAAAGTGAGCGCCTTCAACAAGTTGAAGGACCTCGTTTGTTGGGGAACGAGGTCCAGGGGGATTTCTACGTATTTGCCCGGCAAAGCCCAAAAGAGCCCAAATGTTCTAACGTTCACACGTTTGCACATTCAACTGTAGGAGATTTATGTCTTTTCTCGAAGTCCGTGATATCCACAAAGATTACGAAGGCGCACTGCTGCTCTGCGGTGTCGAGTTCTCCGTCGAGCGCGGCGAAATCGCGTCATTGCTCGGCCCTTCCGGCAGCGGCAAGACGACACTGCTGCGCATCATCGCCGGGCTGGAACGGGCGAGACGCGGGCGTGTCGTCCTAGATGGCGAAGACCTGTCCGGCGTCCCGACCCACCGGCGCGGCATCGTGCTCATGTTCCAGGAGTACGCCCTCTTCCCGCACAAAACCGTCGCCGACAACGTCGCCTTCGGCCTAAAATACCAAGCCTCACGTAACACGCAACACGCAACACGCAGCCGCGATGGGATCCAGGCTCGCGTCGAATCCGTCCTCTCCCTCGTCGGCCTCTCCGGCTTCGCAGACCGCGACGTCAGCGAGCTCTCCGGCGGCGAGCGCCAGCGCGTCGCCCTGGCCCGCAGCCTCGCGCCGGAACCGCGCCTGCTGCTCCTCGACGAGCCGCTCGGCTCGCTGGACCGCAATCTCCGCGAGCGGCTGATGGAGGAGCTGCCCGCTATCCTCCACGAGGTGGGCGTCACCGCTATCACCGTCACGCATGACCAAGAAGAGGCCTTCGCCGTGGCGGATCGCGTCTTGCTGCTGCACGAGGGGCGCGTGGTCCAGAGTGGGGCGCCCGCTGAGGTCTATGATGCGCCCGCCAGTCGCTGGGTAGCGCGGTTTCTGGGCCTGCGCAATCTGCTCCCAGCACGTGTGGCTTCAACGTCGCCGCCGCGCGTGGAGACGGCGCTGGGCACGCTGGATTTGCTCAAAGATGCTGCACTGCCCGAAATTGGAACCGAGGGCACACTGCTTATCCATCCATGGGGGATTCGCCACGCCAACAGCGATGAAGCGCTCCGGGCCACCATCAGCCGACGTACCTTTCATGGCGCCTACTACCGGCTCGAAGCGCAGATCAACGGTGTGACGCTGTACTTCACCCGCGACGTGCAGCCGCCGCCTCCGGCGTCCGGCGACGAGATCGTGTTGACCCTCGATCCTGTTGCCCTGCGTTGGCTGTGACGCTAGATCGCATCCCTCTGTAGCCCACTTGAAATACGTCGTTAAATGTCATTATTTGATCCTATACTCATACTCGGCGTGACGTCACGCAACACGTTTGACATATTCAAAGACCAAAAGGAGGATATTATGGCAAAGATCGACCTAAAGAAAGAACTGAAGCACCTCTACAAACCCTCGAAGGCGAAGTTCACCATCGTCGACGTGCCGGAGATGAACTTCTTGATGATTGACGGGCACGGTGATCCTAACACGGCATCTGAGTACCAACAAGTCGTGGAGGCGCTTTACGCCGTCGCATACGCCGTCAAGTTCGCGCTGAAGGAGAACCCAGAGACCGACGACTACGTCGTGCCGCCGCTGGAAGGGCTCTGGTGGGTCGAGGATATGGCGGAGTTCGGCCTGGAGGACAAGGGCGCCTGGGATTGGACCATGATGATTATGCAGCCGGGATGGGTGACGCCAGAGATCGTCGAGGCGGCGAAAGAGAAAGCCGCGGCCAAGAAAGACCTGCCCGCGCTGCCCAAGATGCGCTTTGCGCCGTATCACGAGGGCCTCTCGGCGCAGATCATGTACGTTGGCCCTTACGCGGACGAGGGCCCCACCATCGCCCGCCTGCACGACTTCGCTCACGAGCAAGGGCACGAACTCCGTGGCAAACACCACGAGATCTATCTCAGCGATCCACGCCGCACCGCACCGGAAAAGCTCAAGACCGTGATCCGGCAGCCCATAGGCAAAGCGTGAGCTTGCAGGGCAATCGCATCTAAATGCTAAAGCCACACTACAAGCACTGAAGTACTCTGCAGAAGTCCTGCGGCCGACCGTCCACCTGCGTGGACGGGAAAACGCATCGACGTAGGTCGACGCTCGGCGCGCCAGCGTCTCGGAAAGTGACTTCCCATGGGCACTGGGCCATCGGGCCAGGGTAGTCGTGTATCTCGGTCTGGCGAAGTAGGTTTTTGCAATTTATCTACTAGAATATTGTCGTGAAATGAAAACCAGATTTTTGACGCGATTGCCCTGCGTGAGCTTGTTTTTCCTCACGTTCCGCCTATAATGGGGCGCGAGGTGAGTTTATGCCGATTTACGAATATACATGTCAAGACTGCACGCAAACCTTCAGCAAGCGCCGCTCCATGAGCGACGCGGATGCGCCCATCGACTGCCCGACCTGCGGCAGCGATCAGACGAGCCGCGGTCTCTCACTCTTTGCAACCGTCGGCGCGAGCCGGGGTAGCCGGACCCGTACCGCCAGCGGTGGCGGTTGTGCTGGCTGTGCTGGAGGATCGTGCAGCAGCTGCGGACAATGACCTGACACGTCAGAAATCAGACGCCGCCCTCTCTGAGAAGGGCGGCGTTTTCTGTTTCAGCATGCAGGTGTACCTCAGACGTGACAAATATCGTGGATTGGTTGACAAATATCACCCGTATGTTACAATTGCCCGCAATACAGAAAAAGCCGTGAGGGAGAAAAGTAAGCAGGTCACCTATCAACCAGCGATCTGGGGAAAGGTGGAAGCCCAGGAGATAGTGCCCGCCGAACGGGCTCCCGAGCAGCGACCGAAGAAAGTCGACGGTTCTCCGCCGACAAGTAGGTCAGCCGGTTCATCCCCGTTAACGGATCTACGAGCGTCATTCTCAGCGCATGGTTGAGGGTGGAAGCAGGGTGGTACCGCGAGAGTTGAGAACTCCCGTCCCTATCTGGGGCGGGAGTTTTTTGGTATTAGGTTGGTAGTAAGCTAGGCAGCCCCGCGCTTCGCTCAGGATAAACTCTGCGGAGTGGCGTTTTGGTAATTATGAGAGGGAGATTGCGATGAAGAAAGCAGTGTTGGCATTTTCTGGGGGACTGGACACCTCGTACTGCGTGCTCTACTTGCAGGAGCAGGGCTACGAGGTCGTCACCGTCACCGTGGACACCGGAGGGTTTACCGAAGAGGAGTTAACTGCTATCGAAGCGCGCTCTGTTGATCTGGGCGCCAGCGAGCATCACACGCTGGACGGCAAGCAGGCGCTCTACGATCAGATGGTCAGCACCATCATCAAGGGCAACGTGCTGCGCGGCGGCGTCTACCCGCTCTCCGTCGGGCCGGAGCGGGTGATTCAGGCAGCCGAGGCCGTGCGGATCGCCCGCGAGGTCGGTGCCAAGGCCATCGCCCACGGCTCCACCGGGGCCGGCAACGACCAGGTGCGCTTCGACGTCGTCGTCCGCACACTGGCGCCCGAGCTGGAGATCATCACGCCCATCCGCGACCAGGGCATGACCCGTCCTGAAGAGGCAGCCTATCTCCAGGAGCACGGCGTCTCCGTATCCGCCGAGACCAAGGCTTACTCCATCAACCAGGGCATGCTGGGCACGACCATCGGCGGCAAGGAGACCAAGAGCAGCTGGCTGGTACCGTCCGATGACGTCTATCCCACGGTTGTCCCCGTCGACGAGGCCCCGGACACACCGGCCGAAATCGTCATTGGCTTCGAAGAGGGCTTGCCCATCAGCCTGGATGGGGAGCCGCTGGACGGCCTGACGCTTATGGCCCAACTGGACGACCTCGGCGCGCAGCACGGCGTAGGCAAGGCTATTCACCTGGGCGATACCATCATGGGGATCAAGGGGCGCATCGCGTTGGAGGCGCCCGCGCCGCTGATCCTCATCACGGCACACCGGGAACTGGAGAAACTGGTGCTCACCAAGCAGCAGGCCTTCTGGAAAAATCATCTAGCCGACGTGTACGGCAATCTGCTCCATGAGGGCCAGTACCTCGATCCGGTGATGCGTGATATCGAAGCGCTGATCGACAGCAGCCAGATCCGCGTCACGGGCGAGGCCAAGGTCAAGTTGCACAAGGGCAACATCGTCGTGACCGGCGTCCGCAGTCCTTATTCGCTTCTGGATCAGGCCGTCGCGACGTACGGCGAGGAGAACGTGCTCTGGGACGGGCGCGACGCACGGGGATTCTGCAAAATATACGGCGTACAAGCCATGCTGGCCCATCGGGCCACGGAGGTGTAGGATGAAGACCAAAGTTGATAAGATAGCATCTGTGGTGACCGGCCTCCAGTTGTCCAACGAGGTGGAGCTGTTGCCCTACGTGGATACTCGACCGGGCACGGTCGTCGCCGTCCAGGCCCTGGCTGAGAAGGAAGTCTACAATCAGCTGGAGCTGACGACCGGCGAGATGGTGACCATCGAACGCGGCGACGTGATCGTGGGCGCGTTGGGCGCGCGGAAAGCGCTCAAGGGCTTCGTGGGCATCGTTCCGGCGGAGATCAACGTGGGCGACACGTTGCACATGCTCAACCTGGGTGGCGTCATCGGGTTGGCGGTCTCCGGACATCCCAACGTCGGGCCGCCGCTGGAGCTCAAGGTGTTGGGCGCCGTCCGCCCGCCGCTGAGTCCCAACGGACACTGCGCCAACATCCACAATTACGGTTTGCCTGGCCTGCAACATCTGGCGGAGAGCGCGCCTATCGTCATGGTCTCCGGCACCAACATGAACTCGGGCAAGACCACCGTCGCCAGCAAGATCATCGCTGCGCTGACGGAAGCGGGGCATACGGTTGCGGCAGCCAAGTTGACCGGCGTGGGACTGCGCCGTGACGCCCGCAATATGGAGACGCACGGCGCCGTCTACGCGCTCACCTTTGTCGATGCGGGGATTTCGTCCACGGCCAATCCGGCGGAGGACGTCGCTGCGGCGGCCAAGGGCATCATCCACGCGCTCAACCGGGTTGCCACGCCTGACGTCATCGTGCTGGAGCTGGGGGACGGGCTGCTGGGCGGCTACGGTGTCCACGAGATCCTGAGCCAGCCGGATATCCAGGCGCACGTCAAGGTTCACGTGCTCTGTGCCAACGATCCGGTGGCGGCCTGGGGCGCGAAGTTGCTCTTCCAGGAGCGCTACGGGCGTGAGATCGACGTTATGTCCGGGCCGACCACGGACACGGAAGTCGGGCTGGCCTTTGTGCACGAGAGCCTGGGCCTGCCCGCCGCCAACGCGCTCGCCGGAGAGACGTTGGGCGCGCTGGTCCAGGAGAAGCTGGCGCTATGAGCACGGACAACGTTCGCGTCGCCATCGTGGGCGGAAGCGGCTACGCCGGCGGCGAGCTGCTGCGCCTGCTCGTGATGCATCCGCAGGTCGAGGTGACGGCGGTGACGTCGCGCTCCTACGTCGGCGAGCCGGTGGCCGAAATCCATCCCAACCTGCGGAAGGTGAGCGACCTGTACTTCGAGGCCGAGAATCTGGACGCGCTGGCGGCGACGAACGACGTGATCTGCTTCGCGCTGCCGCACGGCAAGTCCATGGCGCGGGTGACGGCGGTGCTCGACCGGGTGCGCGTTATC
The DNA here is from genome assembly GCA_034437255.1 of Anaerolineae bacterium. Classification (GTDB taxonomy): domain Bacteria; phylum Chloroflexota; class Anaerolineae; order B4-G1; family SLSP01; genus G713. The sequence goes on along the minus strand of DAOTUH010000158.1, from coordinate 61 downwards.
GATCTGGGCGGCGACTACCGTCTCGCCGACGCCGGCGTCTTCGCCGATTACTACGGCATGG
>DAOTUH010000157.1:0-9368 GCA_034437255.1 Anaerolineae bacterium | reverse complement strand
GCAGCCAGGTGCGACGCACCTTCGAATGCTTGAAAATAGCCATTTCAGGCACGCTGTCATGGGTGTTTAGCTAACATAATCGGGTAATCGCAGGTGCGTTGCACCTTATACCGTAATTTCCGACTTTTTAAGTTACTTATTACTTTTCTAAACAGTAAAGCCAACCCGGATCAATAAAATTTACCATCTTATGAATTTCCCTAGCGTTCTTGGCGCCTTTGCGTGAGGTTTTAGGTTTTTTCACCGCAGTCATAAGTGCCTACTACAAGCTCATTGAATAAGGTGAATGTATGGCTGAACATGACGAGCTGATCAGAATTCTCTTGATAGAGGATAACCCGGGGGATGTCGTGCTCTTCCGGGAAATGCTGGATGACTTCATGGACTCTTTTGACGTAGAACATGTGGCCCGCTTATCGGCGGGAATGAAAAGCCTGGACTCCGGCGACTTTGACGTTATCTTGCTGGATCTAGCGCTGCCGGATAGCCAGGGGTTGGATATTTTACTCGCGGTGCAGAATGAGGTGCCGCAGATTCCGATCGTCGTACTGAGCGGTTCTGGGAGCGAAAGGATGGCGATTGAGGCGGTACAATTGGGCGCTCAGGACTATCTGGTCAAAGGCGACGTTACCGGGCGTACGCTGGCGCGGTCCATCCGCTACGCCGTCGAACGCGAGCGCGCTGAACGAAGACTTCGTCAGCAGAAAGAGATGCTGGAAAATACCCTGGAATCGCTGACGCATCCTTTCTACGTGATGGACGCCGCCGACTACACGATTCAGATAGCGAACTCGGCTACCGCCGACGCCGGATCTCTGGCGGACTTTCCGGAGGACGCGAAATGTTACGCCATCACGCATGATCGCGCGACACCCTGTGGCGACGGCGCGTGCCCCTGTCCCCTGGAGAAAGTCAAGGCGACGAAGGCCCCGGTGACGATGGAGCACGTTCACTACAACGCCGAGGGCGTTCCTAGAACCGTCGAGGTGCACGGATACCCAATCTTTGACGACGAGGAGAAGGTCGTGCAGATGATCGAATACACCCTGGACATCACCGAACGTAAGCAGGCCGAGGAGGCCTTGCGGAGGGAGCGGGATCTCATCGCCCGGTTGATGGACACCAGCCCGGTCAGCATCACGATGGTGAGCCGGCAAGGGGAGATCGTTTTCGCCAATGAACGGGCCGAGGAAGTGCTGGGCCTGACTCGAGAGGAGATCACCGCCCGCACGTACAACACGCCCAACTGGCGCATCTCGGACTTTGAAGGTGCGCCTTTTCCCGACGAACAGCTCCCCTTCCGCCAGGTCATGGAGACAAAACAGCCAGTGTACGATGTGCGTCACGCTATCGAGTGGCCCGACGGACGGCGCCGGCTTCTCTCGATCAACGGCGCTCCTCTGTGCGACGACGCAGGAAACGTGGAGCGGGTGATCTTCGCCATTGAAGACGTCACCGAACAGGTGCGTGCAGAGGAAGAGCGCGTCGCACAGCTGGAACGGGAGCTGGAGAGCCTGGAGAAAATCGCTGCCTTGCCGAATACCCAGATTTCGGCGCGCGCTTTCGGCCTGGTGCCGCTGCGTGAGAGCCACCCTACCGTCTTCGACGATCTGGTTGAGCGCTACGAACAGCGGATGGACGCCGCTTTGGAGCAGCAGGCTTACAAGGTAGAGGATAATAATTCGGCGGAGATTATGACAATGGCAGAACGTCTAGGAGCGCTACGGGCGGGCCCGCGCGATGTGGTGGACGTTCATATTGCAGCCCTCAAGAACAAGAGCCGGCAATCGAATCCCATCAAGGCGGAAGCGTATGCCGAGGAAGGTCGGTTGATTGCCCTCAAGCTGATGGGGGAGTTGACGTCTTACTATCGCAAGCGCTGCGTCTACGTGATACGGCCCGAACTTATCGCACAGTCCGAGCCAGGGCAAGAGAAAGGATAAAAAGATGGCTAAACTTAAATTGACACTCTACGTCACAGGACGGGTGCCGAGATCGGCGCAGGCAATTGGCAATTTACGTCGGATCTGTCGGGATAAGCTGCGCTGCGAGTGTGAAATCACCATCGTGGACGTTTTGGAACAGCCTCAGCTGGCAGAAGAAAACAAGATTATTGCGACGCCGACCCTGATCAAGACGGCGCCCTTACCGGCCCGGAGAATCATCGGCGATCTATCTGATCTAGACGAGGTCGCGCTGAGGCTTGGCCTGGTAGAGTATCCGCTGAATGACCTGGAAGAAGGAGACCAGTCATGACAGATTTGCACATCCAAAAACTGAAGACCGGCATCGCGGGATTCGACCAGGTGGCGCAGGGCGGGTTGCCCAAAGGGCGAACCGCGTTGGTATCCGGGACAGCTGGCAGTGGCAAGACCATCTTTGCCGCCCAGTTCCTGGCCGAAGGTATCATGAAGGCGGGGGAGGCCGGTGTCTTCGTCACCTTCGAGGAGGCGCCGGACGATATTCGCAGGAACATCGTCTCCTTGGGCTGGAACGTACCCGAATGGGAGCAGGACGGCGCGTGGGCTTTTGTCGACGCCTCGCCACAGATGGCGGAAGAGGAGATTGTGATCGGCAGCTACGATCTCGGCGCGCTGCTGGCCCGGATCGAGAACGCGGTAAACAAAGTGGGGGCGACGCGTGTGGCGTTGGATTCGCTGGGTGCCATCTTCAGCCGCTTTGAGGACAGCTCACTCATCCGCGCGGAACTGCTGCGCATTGCACAAGCGTTGAAGCAATTGGGTGTCACGGCGATGATGACGGCGGAGCGCCGGCAGGAGTACGGCGATATCACACGCTACGGCGTCGAGGAGTTCGTAGCCGACAACGTGATCATCTTGCGCAACGTCCTGGAGGGCGAGAAACGCCGGCGGACCCTGGAGATTCTCAAGTTCCGGGGTACCGGTCACCACAAGGGCGAGTTCCCCTTCACCATCATTCCCGCCGAGGGCATCATGGTGATTCCGCTCTCCTCCCTGGAGCTGAAGCAGCGGTCGTCGAACGTGCGGGTGACGTCCGGCAATACTGATCTTGATGAGATGTGCGGTGGTGGTTTCTTCCGCGATTCGATCGTCCTGATCTCCGGCGCGACAGGCACCGGCAAGACACTTATCACCACCGAGTTCATCGCCGGGGGCGTCAATCACGACGAGCGCTGCCTGCTCTTCGCCTTCGAGGAGAGCCGCGAGCAGCTCTTCCGCAACGCGGTCGGCTGGGGGCGCGACTTCGCCCGGATGGAGCGGGAGGGGAAGATCAAGGTCGTCTGCAAGTATCCGGAGGTCGCCGGGCTGGAGGATCACCTGATCGCGATGAAGTCCGTGATCGACGCCTTCGAGCCCAACCGGGTGGCCATCGATAGCCTCTCGGCGCTGGAGCGCGTCTCCACGGTCAAGGGCTTCCGCGAGTTCGTCATCGGCCTGACCTCTTTTATCAAGCACCAGGAGATCGCGGGGCTGTTCACGTCGACCACGCCGACGCTGATGGGCGGGACGTCGGTGACGGAGACGCACATCTCCACCATCACCGACTCGATCATCCTGCTGCGCTACGTGGAGTTGTACGGTGAGATGCGGCGCGGCGTGACGGTGCTGAAGATGCGCGGTTCGATGCACGACAAGGACATCCGCGAGTTCACCATCGACGACAAGGGCATGCACATCGGCAAGCCGTTCCGCAACGTCGCCGGCATTCTGGCGGGCCGCCCGACACACGTTGACATCAAGCGCCGGGAAGTTGAGCGCTTGAGCAGAATGTTTGGAGAAGAATAAGAATAAGTAAAAGCTGCACGGCGGTTACCATGGTCAGTAGACCATAGGTCTACGAAAACCACGTGCTACGGCTGCAAAGTCGCTCCGGACGGATGCGTCCTGGATCTACGACCTTCGGCGACTAAAAGGTAATCCGCGTAGGCGGATTTCGCAACTGTAGCCGCGAATTCATTCGCCAGGATTTGAAGTTAACATTGTCAAGTTAGCTACATAGAAAAGGGATAGAGATGAACAATCGAGCCAGGGAGACAGAGGCATTCCAGAAAAGTGTGTCCCTTACTCCCCCATACGACCATAACGCCTCGTCTGACGAGGAGGCCGCCCTCAACCCGACCCTGACAGACGTTATCGACGTCGACGCGATTCAGGCGTTAATGGATGACTTCTATGCGCTAACGGGCCTCGGCATCGCCATCGTGGATCTGGAAGGCAAGGTGCACGTTGCCACTGGATGGCAGGAAATCTGCATGGAGTTTCACCGGGTGCATCCCCAAACCCGCCAAAACTGCATTGAGAGTGACACCGTGCTCTCCTCTGGGGTCGAACCGGGGACGTACAAGTGCTACAAATGCAAGAACAACCTGTGGGATATGGTCACCCCGATCGTGGTCGGCGGTCAACACCTGGGAAATCTTTTCTTAGGGCAGTTTTTCTTCGATGACGAACCGGTGGACCGTGAGCTCTTCCGCCAACAGGCGCAGGCCTATGGCTTCGACGAGGAGGCGTATCTGGCGGCGCTCGACCGCATCCCCCGATGGTCACGTGAGAAAGTCGAGACCGTGCTCCGCTTCTATACCCGGTTCGCCAAGCTGATCTCTGACCTGAGCTATGGCAATTTGGAGCTGGAGCGGGCGCTGGCGGCGCAGGAGGCAAGTGAGCAGACGTTTGAGGATTACATTGAGCACGCCCCCTACGGCGTCTTCGTCGCGAACAAAGAGGGCCGCTACGTGGAGGTAAACGCAGCCGCGTGCCGCCTGACCGGCTACGACCAGAATGAGCTCCTCAACATGAACTTTATGCGCCTTGCTGCTCCCGATCATCGGGAAGCCGCTCAGGCTCACTTTGAAAAGGTGGTAGAGAGAGGATATGCCTCGAGCGTAGAACCCTATATCAGAAAGGACGGGAGCACGCGCTGGTGGTCAGTAACCGCCGTGCAGCTCTCCGAGAACCGCTTCCTCGGCTACACGGAGGATGTCACTGAACAGAAGCAGGCGGTAGACGCGCTGCAAGCAAGTGAAGCCAAGATGCGGAGCATCTTCCGGGCGGCGCCCATTGGCATCGGCCTGGTCTCTAATCGACGGCTGCTGGACGTAAACAATCGACTTTGCGAGATGGTTGGCTATACCCGGAGCGAGCTCATCGAGCAAGACGCAAGAATCCTCTATCCCACCGACGCGGAGTATGAATATGTCGGCAGAGAGAAATACCGGCAGATCACAGAGCGTGGGACAGGCACCGTGGAGACCCACTTCCGGCACAGAGATGGCAGGATCCTGGATATACAGCTCAGTTCCACGCCCCTTGATCCATCCAATCTTTCGCTGGGGGTCACGTTTACGGCGCTGGACATCACCGAGCGGAAGCGGGCAGAGAATGCCCGGCGAGAAAGTGAGAAACGGTTTAGAAAATCGTTCGATACCGGGCTGATCGCCATGGCGATCAGCCGGCGTCGGGACGGCATGTACCTTGAAGCGAATCCCGGCTTTTTGAAGGTAACCGGCTACACGTACGACGAGGTCGTCGGCCACACCTCACGGGAGTTAGGTTTCTTCTCGCCCGAACAACGTCAGGAGCTGATTACAAGTCTGAGCACCGAGGGCCACCTGCACAATCAAGAGCTTACGTTTCCGACGAAAAGTGGGGAGTTACGAACGATCCTGTTCTCCATCGGCCCCATCGTTATGCAGAACGAAGCCTGTCTGCTGGCGACCATGGTGGACATCACGGAGCGCAAGCGGATAGCGGAGGCATTGCGAAAGAGCCAGGAGCGGTTCAGAATCACCATCCAGCACTCTCCCATCGGTGTCGGAATCGTGGATAGGCACGGGACTCTTATCGACTGCAACGCCGCGCTGGCAGAGATAGTGGGGTACAGCTGCGAGGAGCTCCTGGGCTTGGGTTTTGCCGATTTCACTCACCCGGACGATCTGGAACACGAATGGCAGTTAATTGACGAGTTATGGGAGGGAAAAACGACCGAGTACCGGATGGAAAAGCGTTACCTGCACAAAGATGGACACGCGGTCTGGGTCGATGTGGCGGCGTCCCTCTTCCAGGATGACGCGGGAGATCTGGCGTTCGGCTTTGCCTTCGTCCAGGATATCACCGAACGCAAAGAGGCCCAGGAGGCAAGACGCTTCAACGAAGATCGCATGCAAGCCTTGCTGGAACTCAGCCAGATGCGAGAGTTCCCGCTTGAGCAGATATGCAATTTCGTGATGAATCAAGCCGTCCAACTGACGAAAAGTGAAATGGGCTTCCTGGGGTTCATCGATGAGGACAAGAGCCAGATGACACTTCACGTCTGGTCAGAGAAGGCCATGCGCGAATGTCAAATCGACGATAAAAGCCGGCATTTTCCCATAGACGGGGCCGGCGTCTGGGCAGAGGCCATCCGCCAACGTCAGCCGCTGATTCTCAATGACTATGCCGCCTCACATCCGGGCAAGAAAGGCTATCCAGGGGGACATGTACCTCTCAATTGCCTGCTCAGCGTGCCGGTATCTGATGAGGGACACATTGAGGCGCTCCTAGCCGTGGCGAACAAGGACGAAGAATACGATGAAACCGACGTGCGTCAGATCCAACTGTTGACAGAAAGCATGCTGCGCCTGATCCATGAGAGAGAGGCGCAGGAAGCGCTGCGCGCGAGTGAAAATAAATTCCGCACGCTGGTCGAGAACGTCGTCGATTGGGTCTGGCAGGTGGACGAGGAGGGAGTTTATACCTACGTGAGCCCCCAGGTCGAGGAGATCATGGGATATACGGTTTCCGAGGTTTTGGGCAAGACACCGCTCCACTTCATGGCGCCGGAGGAAGCGGAGAGAGTCGGAGCGATCTTTTCTGAAATCGCAGCCAAACGGGGGAGGATATTGGGGTTGGAGGACCAGCTCATCGCCCGGGACGGGCGCGAGATTCTCTTCGAGACGAACGCCACTCCCTTGTTCGACACAGAGGGCGAGTTTATCGGCTACATGGGCACCTGCCGCGACATCACCGAGCGCAAGTGGGCGGAGGAAGCACTGCGTGAGAGCGAGGCCCGCTATCGCTACATCTTCCAGACCGCCAGTGTGCCTATCTGGGAAGAGGACTTTTCTGAGGTCAAAGCCGCCCTTGATGCTTTGGAGGTCACGGATCTTCGTCAATATCTGATCGATCATCCCGAGTTTGTGGCCCAGGCCGCACAGTTACTCAAAGTCCGTGACGTCAATCGGGCCACGCTCAGGATGCTCGGCGCACGGAACAAGGAAGAGGTGCTGGGATCATTGGACAAAATCTTTGTGCCAGAGACGCTGCAGATATTCCGGGAAGAGCTGCTGGCGATTGCAGAAGGACGGACCTATTTTGAGGGCGAGACCATCAACCAGACCTTGCAAGGAGAGCGGCGGCACGTCCTGTTAACCATGGCGATCCCGACACAGGCGGGAAAAATGGACAGTGTACTGATCAGCACCATGGATATCACCGGGCGCAAGCGAATGGAGCAGGCGCTGCAGGAGAGCGAGCGCCAGAAGAAACTGATTCTCAATTCCACCGCCGAAATGGTCGCTTACTACGATACGGATCTGCGCGTGATCTGGGCCAACCGCGCTGCAGCGGAATCGGTCAGCAAGTCCCCGGAAGAGCTGGTCGGCCTGTACTGTTATGAGGTATGGCACCAGGCTGACGTCCCCTGCGCAGGTTGCCCGGTCTTGAAAGCCCGCGACGATAAGACCCCCCAGCACGGTGGACAGCAGATGCCCGACGGACGGTATTGGTCCCTCCGTGGCTATCCCGTTCTTGATGAGGCGGGAGAGGTCGTCGCCCTCGTCGAGTTCGGTCAGGAGATCACTGAGCGCAAGGAGGCGGAGAAGCGCAGTGAACGCTATGCCGCCGACCTCCAACGCAGTAACGAGGAACTGCAACGGTTTGCCTACGTCGTCTCCCACGACCTGCAAGCACCGCTGCGCACGCTGATGGGCTTTCTGAGCCTATTGGAGCCGCGGTGCGACGACGCGGAAGACACGCGCGCAAGCAAGTATATTGACTACGCCATGGGCAGCGCCCGGCGGATGCAAGAGATGATCAAAGCGCTGCTCAACCTCTCACGGATCGAAACGCGGGGCGAGGCCTTCACTCCGGTGGACTGTGAGCTTATGCTGCAACACATCCTGGACGACCTGACGCTGACCATTGAGGAAAGCGAGGCGGAGATAAGTCATGACCCGCTGCCGACGGTGCGGGCCGACCGCGCACAGCTGGCCCAGGTCTTCCAGAACCTCATCGCCAACGCCATCAAATTCCGGCGTGTGGATGTGACGCCGCACGTGCATATCTCCGCAGAGCAAACCGGCACCGCGTGGACGTTCTCCATCGCAGACAACGGTATCGGGATCGAGCCGGCGCAAGCGGACCGCATCTTCCAGATTTTCCAGCGTTTACATACCGAAGAGGAGTATCCCGGATTGGGCATGGGCCTGGCCCTCTGTAAACGCATCATAGAGCGTCACGGAGGTCGCATCTGGGTGAAGTCAGAGCCCGGCGAGGGGGCGACGTTCTATTTTACGTTGTAAGGAATGGGATCTACTAAAAAAGCCTTTTCAGTAGAGAAAGAGGTATTATATGCAGTGGTTGGATTTCATCCAAGCTCTTTGGCTGCACCTTTTTTCAGTGCAGCCAAGGCAGGTTTTGAGAAGGGAGTCGCTTTGAACGACGTTTTTAAGAGTTATCTGTATACATTGTGCGATGGTGTTTTGGGTGTAGTGGGGCGACCCCACCCCCCGGCCCCCTCCCCGAACCCTGGGAGGGGGGGTTATGCAAGTGGTGTTTTGTTTTCCGCCACTGTCTCTTCGCAGCAGAAGAAAAATGTTGAACATCATGCCCCCGCCTCGCAGTCGGAGCGACGCGCAGAAAAAGACACCCCCTCAGATAATCCCCCCTCCCCGAACCTGGAGCGGCGCGCGGGCACGGAGCCGCCCGCAGACACTGCCCCCGCCTCGCAACCGGGGCGACGCGCAGAAAAAGACACTCCCTCAGATAATTCCCCCTCCCCGAACCCGGGGAGGGGGCCAGGGGGTGGGGAGGCTCCCGCAGATACTGCCCCCGCCTCGCAGTCGGAGCGGCGCTCAGACGAAGACACCCCCTCAGATAATCCCCCCTCCTCGAACCTGGAGCGGCGCTCGGGCGCGGAGGCTCCCGCAGATACTGCCCCTGCCTCGCAACCGGGGCGGCGCTCAGACAAAGACACTCCCTCAGATAATTCCCCCTCCCCGAACCTGGAGCGGCGCGCGGGCGCGGAGGCCCCCGCAGACACTGCCCCCGCCTCGCAGTCGGGGCGGCGCTCAGACAAAGACACTCCCTCAGATAATCCCCCCTCCCCGAACCTAGAGCGGCACGCGGGCG
>DAOTUH010000156.1:0-5973 GCA_034437255.1 Anaerolineae bacterium | reverse complement strand
CAATTACCCTGGACAGAGATAATCGGCATGCGTAATCTTCTGATCCACGAATACGCCGATGTTGACCTCCTCATCGTAAGGAGAACGGTTATACGCGAATTGCCAACCATCGTAGACAAAATTAAGGCCTGTCGACATGACAGGGCCTTTTCGCTACATGGGGTTTTCATCATAGCAAACCGAGCAAGTGATGGTTCTCAGCGCGCGAAGGCGCGGAAGGGGTTCTCCGCCGTCAGCTGGCGGATGGTCGCGTCGTCGACACCAACCGCGCGCAGTTTTGGCAGGAAGACCTCGCTGAGGTAGGTATACGGCTGCGGCTCACCGCCGCCAAGCTGCGCGGGATCGTACCAGCCCCGGTCGTGGCTGAGCAGCAGCTGCTCGCCAAACCCGGCGTCGAGCAGGCGCAGGATGCGCTCAATGTGCATCGCGTCGCCGGGGTCGTCGCTGCCGATGTTATCGTACTCCAGCCACGCGCCGCGTCGCGCCATCTCCAGGTGAAGCGCGAAATCCGGCTCGGCCTGGGTGTGAATCCAGATGAAACGCTCCGACGTGTAGCCTGTTTCCTCAATGATCTCCAGCTGGCGACGGACCACGCGACCGCGGATGGTGTGGCTACCGATGACAGCGTTCGTCTGCGCAGCCGCCACTGCCGCAGCCTGTAGCACCTTGGTCTCGGTCGCCGTGATTCCCTCGTCCCCGGCACTGAGCTTGATCCAGCCCGCCTGCACGCCCGTGCCGCCGATCTCGTCCGTCAACTCGCCTAACATGAAGTCGCGCAGCGATTCCCCCTCCGCCTGATGGACCCACGGCGGAATCCACGGCTCGCGGTAGAAGCCCGTGGGCACCACCAAGGGGAAATCGGTCGCCTCGGAGACGGCCCGGTCGATGTCGGCGCGGCGCCCCACCCCGCCGGTGCTGCACTCCACGATAGCCGTCACACCAACGGCGCGCGCCCGCTTGATCTCCGGCGCCATCAGCGCGATGACGTTGGCGGGATCGGCCTCGGCGTAGCCCGGCTCGTCCCACGTGCGCAGATCGACGAAGACGTGTTCATGCGGCAGGATCACGCCCAAGTCATCCGCCTGCTTCGGTCCCAACGTCGTAATCAATGCGGTCATAGCAACCTCCTGCTGGTCATTATATATGCTTCTGGTGAGGGTATACGATAGAAAACAGGGAAAAATCAGATCAATCCTAGAAATACCCTACCAAGCTGTGGCCGGTGTCCCCACCGAGCCACAGCGGGCACGGTCAGGAGACCGGCCCGAGCTTTTCCCAATAGTTTGTCCTATACCCTTCTGATGAAACTATCTTGCCTCAACAGACGGAACGGATTAAAGGGATTTTTCCGGCCCCACCGACCGGGTGTACGCCAGTATCACGAGATAGAGGAGAAAGGCCAGGATCAGCGAGGTCAGAATAGCGACCATGGTAATCCGGGCGCCCATGGGCTCGAAGAGCTGCCCGATGAGCCATGGCAGCACCATGGCGCCGCCGCTGACGCCGACGAAGATCCGACTGGTGACGTCGCCTGTCAGCGTCAAGTAGCGCTCGGCCAGGGAGAACATGGTGGGGAATACGGAAGCCATGCAGAGCCCCAGACCGATGGTGCCGATCCAGAGCGCCGTGCTGGCCCCCGGCCAGGCCAGAATAACGGCGAGGCTGATGAAACAACCCAACAGATCACCGCCAAGAATCGTGCGCGGCTTTGCAAACGCAGCGATGGGGATCGAGAGCAGACGGCCTAGCGTAAACGCGCCCCAGAACGCCGAGTTGACGTAGGCGCCCAGCACCTCGTCGCCCAGATCCAGCGCCGGGACGTAGGTCGCGATCCAACTACCGGCGCCGAACTCGGCGCCCACGTAGAGGAAAAGGAAGAGGGCAATCAGGAAGACCAGTCGGTCATCGACACGAGCCGGTCCTTCCTCCTCAGAATCTGCGATATCCGGCGGGCTGGGCTGGCTCCAGACAAAGGCGGTTATCGGCACCATGAGCAGTGAGAGCATCCAATAGGCCCAATGCACGCCGTTCGTCCAGAGAAGCAGCTGACCGACGAGGAAAGGCGCGAAGGTCGAGCCAACGCCGAAGAAGAAGTGCAATCCATTCATGAAGGGGCCGACCTCGTGACGGTGCACCCAGACGATGAGCGCGTTGCCGCCGACATCTATCGTCCCCTGCGCAAAGCCCAGGAGCAGGACGACGGCGCTTAACATCCAGAGGCTGGACGTCAGCGGGATCGACGCGACCATGGCAGCCATCAGCAGCAACGACATCGCCATCACCGGATGACCGGGCCAGCGGTCGTAGAGCCTTCCGCCCACCTGCGAGCCGGCGAAATATCCCAGGGAGCTCATCGTGAAGATAATGCTGATCTCACCGAGCCCGACGCCGATCTGTCGCGCCAGAGCCGAGAGCGTCGGCCCGATGGCAGCGCCCGACGTTCCGAGGGCTACGAAGGCGGCGTAGTAAGCGGCGGTCTTGAGCCAGCGCGCTCGTCGGGTGGGTAACGATAACGTCGCCATGGTCGATCCTCCTAGCGCAGGTCCGGGTTGACGTCGAGGAGTACTTTCAACGCGCCGCTGCGCTGATCCGCCACCTCAAAAGCCTTGGCCGCTTCTTTCAAAGGGAAACGATGGCTGACCAGCGGCTCGGCGTGGGCCCGGCCCTTGGCCAACAAGCGCAGCGCCGTGGGAAAATCGTCGTGCAAGTACATCAGCGTGCCGATGAGTTCCAGCTCGTGATCCTGCACCAGGCCCATGCTCACGGAGATGTCCTGCTCGAAGACGCCGGCGATGACGATGCGCGTGCCTTTGCGCGCCACGCGGATGGCGTCGCGCACCGTGGCGCCCACCCCCACGCACTCAATGATGACGTCGGCGCGCCGCTCGCCGAAGGTCTCCTTGACGGCGTCGCGCAAGTCCACGTCACTGGGATTGACGACCACGTCGGCACCCAGCTCTTTCGCCAGCGCCAGGCGTTCCGGCAGCAATTCCGAGACCATCACCGTACCCGCGCCCAGGGCTTTTGCTGCCTGCAACGTCATCAACCCGATGGTACCGCCGCCCAAGATCAGGACGTTGGCGCCCGGCTCGAACTCGGCACGACGCGCGGCCCGCACGCCTACGGCCAGCGGCTCCGCCATCGCGCCCTGCACCCAACTGACGTTATCGGGCAGGTGCAGCACCTTCTCCGCCGGCACGACGATATATTCGGCCATAGCGCCCGGCGTCTGGCAGCCGATGACGCGCAGGTTCGAGCAGATGTTGTAGCGTCCGTGGCGGCAATTGTAGCACTCGCCGCAGACCAGCGACGGCTCCACTGTCACGCGGTCGCCGGGGGCGAAGTCCGTCACGCCCTCACCCACCGCGTCGACCAGACCGGCGAACTCGTGACCGGGCACCACGGGCAGGTCGATAAAAGGATGCCTGCCGTGATATGCATGCAGGTCCGAGCCGCAGATCCCCACCTCGGCCACGGCAATGCGCAGCTCGCGGGGGCCCGGTTCGGGCACCGCCACGTCGAGCAAGCGGATCTCTTCCGGTGCTTGCAGTTCAACTTGCTTCATGATAAACCTCCGTATTCTCTCACGTACGCCATCACGTGATCATGTCCGGCGGCAAATAATCCAGCCGGTTGGTGTAGACGACGTTCGTCGCGTCGGGTAGAAAATCGATGCGCGTAATGGCGACATTATTCTTGAAAAACCAATGGTCGTCCGGATCAGGCAGCCCCAGAATCGCGCGCAGCAGATGATTGTAGAACCCTGCATGGCTGATAAAGACAATGCGATCCTCGGTGCCACCATGACGCTCCATCAGACCATCGAGCACGCGCTGGGCTCGCTTTGGACGCTCCTCGCGCGTCTCAAAAGGGCGGTTCCACCAGCCGTCATTGCGGACATCGTCGGGCAGCGTCAACGCAGGGTAATGTTTCTCGAAATGAGCACGGGATTTGCCCGGCAGACCGACGTACTCCTCATCGCCTTCCTTGTCAAAGATCCCGCCGCTCTCGTGGATGTCCTCCCAGCCCCGCAAGGGCAGATCGAGTGCGCGGGCTAACGACAACCCGGTCTCCACCGACCGGACCATGAGGCTGCAGTAGACGTGCGTAATGCCAAAACCTTGGACATTCTGGAGATCAAAGGCCTCCTGCGGCGCGCCTTCGCCGGCATCGCGCACAAACTCGGCCAAACGGCGGGCTTGTTGGCGCCCCAACGCCGTAAGATGTGGATCAGGGCTACGGTCGTCGCTGGGGCCACCTTCCGTCCAAAGACGGTTGTTTTCGGATTCGGCGTGGCGGATGTAGTAAAGTTGCATAGACGTGGTACTCCTTGTAAAGTTCAGCCAGACAGTAAGTAGGTGCTTTCCAAAATCCGCTCGCGGACATCCTCCTCTTCTACGAGATCAACGGCGTAGGCTCGCGCCTCGGGCCGCGACGTAATCACCCGGTACAATGTCTCGCCGCTAAAGTGCAAGCCGGCGCCATCGTCGAGGGCGTATCCCGGCTTGATCTTGCCCGCAGCGATCAGGCGGTGATAGGCCAGCCGGCGCTCAGTCTCCGCGTCGTAGTGGGGACAGCAGCTGCCCGCCAGATAGCCCAGGCACTCCAGCGGTCCGAGCTCGCCCGGCACAGAATCGGTGACGCCCTGCTCGAACCAGCAGATGGCCCCGGCGCTCAGCCCGGCGAGCACGACGCCCGCCTCCCAGGCCTGGCGCAGGATCTTATCGAGGCCCCACTCACGCCAGAGCGCCAGCATGCTCTTGGTGTTGCCCCCGCCGACGTAGATGACGTCCTTCTCCAGAATAAACGAGGCCAGATCCGCCGTGGGCAGCGAGAAGAGCGAGAGATGCGACGGATGACATTCCAACGCCGTGAAGGCCTCATAGAAGCGGATGATGTATTCCGGCGATTCCGCGCCGGCCGTGGGAAGAAAGCAGACCTTGGGGTGCGTCTTGCCGCTCTGCTCACGGATGTAGCGATCCACGGCGGGATTGTCAGGTTCCATGGAGAAACCGCCTCCCCCCAGCGCGATGATCTGCTTCACGGCCTCACCTCTTGGCAGCGCAGCACCAGTCCCTCGTTCGGCCTCAGATCAAGCCGCGAGAGATCAATGGCGCCCTCGCGCACCATGTCGGTCGCCAGCGCAATCTCGGCGCGAGAGGCGACGAGGCTGAGATCCAGCGTATGCGACCCATCCCCGAAGTTGAGCACCATCACGAAATCGTCGACGTTGAGCGCGGTGCGCGTGTAGACGTAGAGCTCCTCGACGTCCACGTCCACCGGTGCGTAATCACCCACGTGGAGCGCGGGCTCGGCCGCTCTCAGCACCGTCAACGCGCGGTAGAAGTTGAGCATCGACGTGGGATCGTCCTCCTGCGCGGCGACGTTACGCTCGGCGGTGTCGTCGGCGACGGGCAGCCACGGCTCGACGTCCGGCGGGCAGAAGCCGGCGTTGGGACCGGCGTCCCACTGCATGGGCGTGCGCTCAGGATCGCGCCCGATTTCGTCGGCGCTCTCCGGGTTATTGACCGCCGGGGGATCCTGCACCCGGTCGGGCGGAATCTTCACGTCGTGCATGCCGATCTCGTCACCGTAGTAGCACGTTGGCGTGCCGCGCAGCGTCAGCAGCAGCATGGTCGCCACGCGCGCCTGCGCTTGCCCGGCCCGCGTCGCTATCCGGTGCTGATCATGGTTGCCCAACACGTAGTTGGGCCAGGCGCCCTCCGGCAGCGATCCCTCGTAGCGATCCACCGAGGCGCGCACCGCCTGCGCATCCCACGGCGTGCGGATCAGATCGAAGTTGAAGGGCAGATGGCACTCATCCAGATTCTCGCCGTAGTAATATATCATCTCGTTGGGGAAGTAGGTCTCGCCGATCATCACCCGCTCGTCGTACTCGTCGACCACGGCGCGCATCTCCCGGATGATACCGTGGACTTCCGGTTGATTGCGCGAATAAACGGGCAAAAGCCG
>DAOTUH010000155.1:0-8769 GCA_034437255.1 Anaerolineae bacterium | reverse complement strand
ACCGCATCGCGCCCGAACCGCTCCCGCAGGTCGTCCAGCGTCTCTTGCAAGCGCTTCCCCTTCTTCGATGGCGTCTCCCAGAGTGTTAGCTGCTTCCTCGGCTCCTCCAGGTTGCTGACGCCGACGCCGATGAGCCGCACCGGTCGCCCGCGAGGCCACGCGGCCTCGAAGAGTATCTGGGCCGCCTCGTAAATCTCGGCGTCCTGGTTCGTGGACCGCTCCAGCGTGGTCTGGCGCGTGATGGTGGTGAAGTCGCTCCAGCGCAATTTCAGCTTGATGGTCAATCCCTGCAGTTCGGCGCGGCGCAGGCGGCGTCCCACGCTGCGCGTCAGGCGGAGCAGGGTGCGGCAGAGTTCGTCGCGGTCGCTCACGTCCTCGGCGAAGGTGGTCTCGCGGCTCATGGATTTGGTCTCGTGCTCGGTGACCACGGGGCGCTCGTCGATGCCCCGCGCGCGGCGGGCCAGGGCGCGACCGTGTTCGCCCAGCCGCCGGACGAGATCCTCGCGCGGCCAAGCCGCCAGGTCGCCGATGGTGCGGATGCCCAGCGCGGCCAGCTGTTCCCCCGTCTTCGGCCCGATGCCCCAGAGCTGCGTCACGGGCAGCGGTGCCAAAAAGGCCGCCTCCTCGCCGGGCGGGACGACGGTGATGGCCATGGGCGGGCGGTCGCTTTTGACCCGGGACTTGCCCACGTCGTTGGCCGCTTTTGCCAGCAACTTGTTACTCGCCACCCCCAGGGAGCACGGGAGATGGTGCTGTTCCCAGATCTCCTGCTGGAGCTGCCGCGCCAACATTTCGCCAGATGCCTTGAGATCGCTGACGTCTAGAAACGCTTCGTCGATGGAAATCTGCTCCACGCGGTCGGTGAGGTTGTAGAGGTGGCTCATGACGCGCTCCGAGTGCTCGCCGTAGTTGCTGTGGCGGCCGCGCACGGTGATGAGGTGCGGGCAGCGCTGCAGGGCACGGGCCATGGGCATGGCGGAGTGGACGCCGTACTGGCGCGCGGCGTAGGAGCAGGAGGCGACCACGCCGCGCTTATCGGGCGCACCGCCGACGGCGAAGGGCTTGCCGCGCAGCGACGGGTCGCGCAGTTCCTCGACGGCGCAGAAGAACGCGTCGAGATCGAGGTGCAGAATCTTGCGCGGCTGCGTCGTTTCACTCATCACGTTTCACTTCTTTACCAGCGCGAGCCTCTTAGTCTTCGCTAATAATCCGCCTCTCGCTGTGGCCGGTGTCCCCCAGCAGCTCCGTTGCTTGCCAGGGACCGTGCCACCCGTGGGCAGCGCCAGCACGCCCCCATCGGCGAAGTAAGGGAAGTCGAAGTGGACGGGATCGCCGGCGGCTTTGCCCGGCAGCGGCATGAGGCGCGCGGTCAGCGGTTTGTGCAGGCGGACGGAGAGCGCTGCCACGTCGAAGAGGACGCGGGCCAGCGCGCCGGCGCTGGCGTCGCCGGGCAAGGGGACGGTATCGAGGCCGGTGCCGCAGACGGCGGACCACTGCAGCAGCTCGCCGACGCCGTAGCGACCTTCGGCGGCGCGCTGCGCCAGGACCGGGTCTTCCAGCACGGGCATCATCATGCCGCAGAAGCCCGCGTGGGGAAAGTCGGCCTCGTCGAGGGCGCTAGCAACAGTCGCCGCGGCGGTGAGGGTGCCGGGCGCGCCCAGCGGCTGCCCGCTCAGTCGCTCCAGCGCCGCGGCGATGCTGATGGCCGGATCGGGGTAGGGCGCCGGGGAGAAGTCGATGCCGCCGAAGCGCAGACCGTGTTCGTCCGCGAGCCGCTCGGCCACGGCGACGAGACGCGCCCCCTCGTGTTCCAGCGCCGTGACGAGGTTGGCGTGGGCCTCGGCGGCGGTGTCTGCGTCTCGGCACGCGTCGACGGCCAGGTCGGCGGCCTGGGTGGCGAGGGCAAAGGTGGGCGTCCCGCCGTCGTGGTAGGCGGCGGGGAAAAAGGGTGTCCCCGGGCCGACGTTGGCCAGTGCCGCGAAGCGCAGGTTGCCGAAGCCGTCCTCGATAGCGGCGCAGCGGCGGATCACGTCGGCGCTGGCGCGGATCACGTTTCCGTCGATGGCGCCGGTTCGTGGATCGACGATGTGAGCGGTGGCGAAGACCCTCTGGGTCGCCGCGAAGATCTCCGGCAGGCGGGGGAGCAAGGTTGCATCGGCGGGGCCCAGCGCGACGTATTCGAAGCCGTGCTCGGCAGCCAGCTCCTCCAGGGCCACGGCAAACTCAACGGGGCGGTCGGCCCAGGCGCTTGCTCGCAGTGCGGGTACCACGTCGGCGGCCAGGCGCAAGGTCTGCACGTCAAAACCCGCCTTGGTATAGGCCGCTTGTGCAGTGCGCGCAAAAACTCCCAGCGCGGCAACCTGCTCGGCGTTCAACGGTATCTCAAGATCGGCGAATACGGTGATGGAACGGATTTTCATAGCGGTCTCCTTTTTCGGCGGAGAAAAATGCCAAATGAAAAATGACAAACTGATCACGATGAGTGTAGCCAGTATTGATCAGTGAGTATCTAGCTTAAATTACGGTATTAGAACGTAGCCAGGTGCGACGCACCTTAGAATGTTTGGAAATAGCCATTTCATGCATGCTGGCATAGGTTTTTGGCCAACATGATTGGGTCATCGCAGGTGCGTTGCACCTTATACCGTAATTTCAGGTATCTAGCTTCCAGATTCCAGCGTCGGGCACTCGCATTATAGACGAGTTTGCGGCATTTTCAGCCTTTGATACAATCGGCGTGTCTTGTGGCTATTATGAGATTACACGGGGAGAAGACCTTACACTTTTCAAGTGAGTCAAAATCGGATACGGGTGGGCACAGAAAAACACGGCAAAGAAAACTGTGAGCGCAGTCCGTGTTTGCCCGTGTCCCCCACATAAGAATTTCGGTATCTGTTTAGTCTTCTGAGGTGCGACGCACTTTCGCTGAAGTTCACGAGCCGGGGACTCCTAAGCTATGCTCGGAGAACTTTGTAGCGCGGTTTGTTTCGATCCGTAAGTGCGTTGCGCCTGGACGCTCACAACCTAAACGGTTGCGAGTTTCGTTGTCGTATAGATCAAATAGCAGCGAAGGAGGTATCATGGAATGCAAGCAGGAGCAAAATAAGCAGCACTGTGCGTGTACGTATCCCTGCAGCCGCCGAGGGCTTTGTTGTGAGTGTGTGGCGCATCACCGGAGCCACGGGGAGTTGCCCGGCTGTTTCTTCCCGCCGGAGGCGGAGAAGACGTACGATCGGTCGATTGAATATTTCGTGCAGCTGCACTCTTAAGAGGTGCGAGTCGGTTTTGTGTTGTTTCGCTAGACGAAGACCTCGGAGGTTTTGCAAAACCTCTGAGGTCTCAGAGCGTTATCCGTTCAATCCGTTGACCTATCGTATGGGCACTTTGCCGGCGGCCTTGCGCTCCTCAATAATCTCCATGGCGATCTCTTCAGGCACGACGTCGTAGCGCTTGAACTCCAGCGTGAAGGTGCCGCGTCCCTGGGTCATGCTGCGGAGGTCGGTGGCGTAGCCCCGCGCCTCGGCCAAGGGCACCTCACCGTCGATGTTGCGCAGGTTGCCGCGGACGCGCATGCCGCTCATGGTGCCGCGCCGCCGACCGATGTCGGCCACGACGTTGCCCAGGTGCTCCTCGGGCACGTTGATGTCGAGCCGCATGACAGGTTCCATCAGCGTGGGCGTCGCCCGATGCACCGCTCGGCGCACGGCCATGCTGCCCGCGATCTCAAAGTCCATGGCTGCCGAGTCCACCTCGTGGTAGTCGCCATCTAGCAGCGTCACCTTGACGTCGGTGAGCGGGTAGCCGGCGATAATGCCTTTCTCCAACGTCTGCCTCACGCCCATCCTGATGGGGCGGATGAAGTCGCGCGGTAGGTTGGCCGGCGGCGACTCGTCCTCAAAGATAACCCCGGATTCGTCCTCGCCCAGCGGCTCGATGCGCAACTCGATCTTGGCGTAGTGCCCGTGACCGCCGCTCTGCTTGCGGTACGTGGTCTCCACCTCGGCCGGACGGCGTACGGTCTCGCGGTAGGAGACCTGTGGCGCGCTGACCTTTGGCTGGAGCCCGAACTCCGTCCGCAGACGATCTACGGCGATCTCCAGATGCAGCTCGCCCATGCCCGCCAACGTCATCTCACCCGTCTCGGGATCGAATTCTTGCACGAGCGTGGGATCCTCGTCGGCCAGTCGCTTCACCGCCTGGTAAAGCTTCTCGCGGGTCTTCACCGATGATGGCTTCAGCGCCACGGCGATAACAGGGTCCGGGAAGTTAAAGGTCTCCAGCGCAATGGGATCCTCGGGATCGCAGAGCGTATCGCCCGTGATGGCGGACTTGATGCCGACCAGGGCCACCACATCGCTGGCGGACATGCTATCGACGAGCTCGCGGCGATTGGCGTGCATGCGATAGATCCGCCCGATGCGCTCCGTCTCACCCGTGCGCGCGTTGTAGACCTCGTCACCGGTGTGGTAGGTGCCGGAAAAGACGCGCACCCACGTCAGGTGGCCCACGTGGGGATCGGTGACGATCTTGAAAGCCGACGCGCAGAAGGGTGCGTCGGGATTGTCGGGCCGCTCGATGACAGCGTCCTCGTTGTTCGGGCGGTGGCCCAGGGTGGGCGGCAGATCGATGGGGGCGGGGAGGTAACGGATCACGGCACTGAGCAACGGTTGGACGCCGATCTTCTCCCGCGAGGCGCCGCAGAGCACCGGCACCAGATTGCCGGCGATGGTGGCCTTGCGCAGGGTGGCGTAGAGTGTGTCGAGCTCCGGCTCCTCGCCCTCCAGGCGCTGCATCAGCAACGCATCGTCGGTCTCGCAGATCGCGTCGATCAGCGCCTCACGCGCCGCTTCGACCTGATCCGTCATGTCGGCAGGCACGTCACTTGTTGTGTACTTACCCTCTTCATTGTCCTTGCCTGCCCAGACATAGGCTTGCTCCGTGAGCAAATCGACGACGCCCCGGAAGGCATCTTCGCTACCGACAGGCAGTTGTATGGGCAGAGCGCGGTCGGTCAAGCGTTCGTGGATCTCGCCGAGCACGCGGTCGAAGTTTGAACCGAGTCGGTCGAGCTTGTTGACGAAGATCAGACGCGGGAGGCTTTCCCGGTCGGCGTGCATCCAGACAGCCTCGGTCTGTGGCTCCACGCCGCCGACGCCGCAGAGGATCATCACGGCGCCGTCGATGACGCGGATGGAGCGCACCACCTCGGCGGTGAAGTCGATGTGGCCCGGCGTATCGATGATGTTGATACGGTGCCCTTGCCAGTGGCAGGCCGTCGCGGCGGACATGATCGTGATGCCGCGCTCACGCTCCTGCTGCATCCAGTCCAGCTGGGTGTCGCCCTCGTCGATGTTGCCGGTTCGGTGAATGCGTCCGGTATGGTAGAGAATGGCCTCCGACGTGGTCGTCTTGCCGGCATCCACGTGCGCGAATATGCCGATAATTCTCACTTTCTGTATAGGTGCTTCTTTTTTCTTACTCATTTCAACTTCCCCTATGATAATTTCCTTGGCTCCACGACCTACGCGTTGGTGTGGCATAAAAATAACCTCGCCGCCGTTTAGCACGCGAGGTCTCACGTACATCTTTCCGACCACTTATTTTACCACGGGGAGCGACCGCGTCAAATATGAGCTATGCCCGGCTTTTTCTGGGTCAGCCGTCGCAACGTCTCCGGGGGCAGGTGTAGAACAGCCCGGGTGCCGCCATCGGGCGGCGGCGTGACGGAGAGTGTGCCGCCGATAGCCGTGAGCATCGCGTTGTGGAAGCGTAAGCCGATGCGGGTGCCCTCGGCAACGTTCGAATATTGGAGTCCAACGCCGTCGTCGGTGACCGTGATGGTGAGTCCTCTCTCCGTCGTCACACGGAGGGTGACGTGCAGCGAGCGGCCCGTGTCGCCGCCGCTCAGCCCGAGTATGGCGGTGTGCAGCAACGGGAGCACGTCGTCGTGGAGAAGGCGCCGTCCGCGTCCTTCCAGCACCCGGGCCTGTGCCAACCGCTGTCGCAGCAGGTCGAGGGTCAGGCGCGCCAGCTCTACGTTCGCCAGCGCGTCCATGATCCGCTCGCAGCCAGCCTGCGCCAGCTCGATCTCCTCCTCGGTGTAAGGATTGTCGGTGGATTTCTGACCCAGGATGAGCACGCCGTTGAGGGTGTCGGGATCGTCGTCGCCTGAGAGCGCCACGGCCCAGCCATTGGTCTCTAGGGGGATAACGTCGTCTCCTACTTTGGCGAAGCGCGCCAGCAGGGTCGACATCTCCGGCAGCGGGAGGTCGTTCCCGTAGCGGAGTGACACGCCGATCAGCGTGGTCAGCGTGCCGGTGGGTACCAACGCCGCCGCACGGGCGCCCAGCACGTCGTGGCAGAGATAGATGAAGCGGCGGCGGGGTGCCGTGCCGTCCGGTGGATCGTCGTCGAGCTGGTGGGTGTACCGTTCTTGCCCGGCAAGGAAGGGGCGGAGCCGGGCCATGAAACGCCGCCGTTCGTCGGTTGTGCGCCAGCTGTAAAGCGCGTAGAAGAGCGTCATCAGCAGTGTGGCTAACATGAGGCTGTAGAGGGGGCGCAGGTGAATGGCCAACGTCCACGCGACGACGGCGCCGAAGGACGTGACGCGTAAGACGTGATGCGTGAAACGGAAGGCCGTATGGATCGGCCAACTCACGCAAGACGACCTTACCTTTTCACAATGACTCTTATAGGTTTTTAGGTGAAGTATCCTGGACAGCTTGAAATTGCTCACGGATTTGCACGGATAAACACGGACAAAAACGATATAATCTGTGAAAATCTGCGTTAATCTGTGGAGGCTCTTTTGGATTTCGCAGGGTGGTGAGGAGGTGCAAGTTTCCGAGCGAAGGGCCGTTTTTGCCCGGAAGCCTGCCCTGAGCATGGTCGAAGGGTCGAGGAATCTCAACGGTGGGGACAGAGACCCTTTCCCTCAATACTTCGGGACAGGCGACTACGCTCTGGGTGACGGCTGGTGGGGATTTTAAAGCCTGACCCGGCGAAATCCCGTAGAGCCTAAGTGTTTAGCATTATGAGCAACCCGGTGCAACGCACTTTCGATCCACAAGCTATGAGGGTGCATTGGCTTCCCAGGGCCCTTTTTTTAACTCTCGGCGCCTTCTTCTTCGTAAGTGCATCGCACCGCTCACAACTAAACGGATACTCGGGAAGTTAATTCTTAACAGACTCTTAGCTTCGTGACATATCCCAATCTCAGATTTCTTATTTGATATTTGGGATATTTGGGATATACTAAAATTTAACATCATCATCTTCCAGGATCAGCATATCATCATGCAACGCACGCGGCTATGGTGTCGGATAATTCTACGGTTTAGCTCAGGGCAGAAACAGTCCCGGAGGTGGAAACGTGGATAAAAAGCCTCGTCAAGAACTCATCAAAATGGTACGTGATATTTCTCTCATAAAGAAGGGTATCCTAACCAACCCCGATTTTTGTGAATCAAAGTTAAGAGAGCGCTGTGGTATTGGCTATAGCTGTGAAATTGAGGCTCTGATCAAAGCCCATCATATAGGGGTTATAAAGAAATTGCTATCTATTCGCAAACAATCTCCTATGCAAATTAAAAAAAACGTCGCGAATTTAACAAATGATTTAATGAAACAGTTACCAGACCTAAAAAGAGGGGAAGCTTATTGGGCTATTCATGCTTGGGCTAAAGCCTTGTTGGGTACAAAAGCACCCCAAATTAAAACTATAGCTTGTACTTGGAATGTAACAGTCACAGGCTTTAAAGGCAATGAACCTGAAAACTGGGAAGAATTAGGAACTACACCAGGGTCTGTAACAATCCCACCTGAATATAACGTTAAACTTATCCCCGGCGATCTGAATAGAGAAACCTTTCCTATCTGGTTACGACATTTGATAAGGAATTTGAAGGTTGAGGATATTATTGTCAAATACCTGGACTTAAGTGAACAAAAAGAGATTACGGACGAGAATCTCACTTTGCTAGAACAATTCCCTCAATTGGAATGGTTGGATCTCTCATCTACAGAGATTACGAGTAGAAGTTTTGCCTCTCTCAACAGGCTTAAAAAACTGAAACATCTGTACTTGAACAACTGCCGTTGGGTCACTGACGCAAGTGTGCGCTCGATTCGTGAATTGCACCATTTAGTGGATCTTCAGCTTGCAGAAAACCCCATGGTTTCAAATGAAGGGTTGAATTATTTGCAGAAAATGACGGGACTTACCCATCTTACACTACGTGGTACTGGCATCGAGAATGCAGCCCTATCTCATATAGAAGAACTAACCTCTCTCGAGTTTCTCGATCTTTCGTATACAGAGATTAATGATAGCGCTCTGGCCTCTTTAGGCGTTTTATATAAGCTAAAGATACTATCTCTTGAGGGATGTAGAGAAATCACGGATTATGGTATGGCCCATCTACAGTCAGTGAACTCATTGGTGGATTTGAAACTCGCGGACACGAAAATTACCGACAAAGGCTTAGCGCACCTAATGCATTTACAGAACTTAGAAAATATTGATGTCAGTCGGTGTTGGAAAATCACGCCAGGATATGTTGATGATATACGAAAGAGCAGGAAGAGGATGGGGAAGAGATGGCCTAAGATCTTAGGTTTCCGATAGAAACCTTGTGTCTTTTTGAGCTACTTCCCCGACTCGTGTATAATATAAAGAAGCGCTGATCATTCCAAGCGTGTTGCTCGCGTTCGGTGGCACGCGTACTTATGAAGACACGGTTCGCAACCATCGGCGATCTGATAAAGGTT
>DAOTUH010000154.1:0-3461 GCA_034437255.1 Anaerolineae bacterium | reverse complement strand
TCTGCCGGAGTAACTGCCAAACGTTTCGTTGAAAGACCGTGCCTCGCAGATCCAGCGATAGATTGAACGCCTCCAGATTACCGGCGAAGTAGGCCGTCAGCTGGTCCAGCGCCGGCTCCAGCCAATCGTGGAACGCCACGAAGGCCGGTTGGATGCCGTGGCGCTTGCCGAAGGGCCAGGCCTCGATCTTCGGCGCCTCAAAGGCCACGTAACAGATCCCCTGCTCCGTAGCGCAAAGCCACAGATCGCCCAGCGGGCTGTCCATCGTGCCAGCGTACGCGACAGTCAACGTTCACCTCCCGCTTGCGGGCCGGTGACGATCCATCGCCCCGCGTCATCCTGCGCGGCCCAGAGCAGGCGTTGCGCGGGCCATGCTTGACGATCCACCGCGTAGACAAACCATCCGCCCTGCGCGGGCTTATCTAAGATGCGATAGGGCTCGTAGCCGCGCGCCAACGACGCCGCCGTGATCTCCAGCACGTCCTGAGCCATCCCCTCCCAGGGCGAGGGACGGTCCAGGGCGTCCTCCACAATGTCCAACAGGCTCCCCGTCCGCGCCGGATTCTGGCGACGGAGCGCTTCCTTGGCCAGCTGCAAGAGCAGCTCCAGCGCGATAGCGTCCGGTGCGTCGGGATCACGGACGAAATCCGCCGTGATATTCTGCTCTGCAGCCGCCACCGGACTGAACAGGACACCGTGCCGAAAGTTGGCGACGCGATCATAGCGCACCTGATACGCCCGCATAGTTTCCAGATACCGGATCTCGACCTCCAGTGCCTGTGCCTCCACGTCGGTGGGATGCAACGCGCCCAGCCAGCGCAACCAGTCACGCTCCACCGCCGCCAGATCGCCCAGCCCGATCTCGGCGAAGGCCGTCGAGAGCCGTTCGCCATCAGAGCCCTCCGCCGTGGACGCAGCCCGGCAGAGGGAGACCACGCCTTCCATACCAAGCGCCTCACGCACGTAGACTACCAGCGCGCCCGCCTCAAGATAGGCAACTTCGTGTTGGTGCAGATAGAAATCCTCGGCCAACCTGGCCAACGGAACGTAGACGTCCGAGCCCGGCAAAATCGCCGCTTTGCGCGGCAGCGAGGCCGGCCAGTAATGCCCGCCCGCGACCATGACGGCCAGACCCTCAACCAAAAGGTCAGGCGCTTCGTCGCACCCAATGGCGCCATCCAAGCGATGCGTTAACTCGTGCTCCAGCAGGATGCCCAGATCGGCCGGGGCGTAGGCCCGATCCACGTAAGAAATAGCGACCCAACCAGAGGTCGCATAGCCACCCTGCCCGAGAACCCGATCGAGTAAGTAGACATCCAGCGGCAGAAGCTCCTGAACCTGTAACTGGCTCGACACCGCAGTCCCGGCCGAGGCTGCCACCTTAAGGATCTCCGGTAGATCACGCGCCGCGGCCGAACCGGCAAGATA
Organism: Anaerolineae bacterium; assembly: GCA_034437255.1. Lineage (GTDB taxonomy): Bacteria > Chloroflexota > Anaerolineae > B4-G1 > SLSP01 > G713. The sequence goes on along the minus strand of DAOTUH010000154.1, from coordinate 2,033 downwards.
ATGCAAGCGGAATCCCGTGGTCTGCGTAACGGCCCACCGCACGCCCGGCTCGGGAGGCACGAGAGCCGTCCTGGGCCGAATCTCGACCGGCAGCCCCAGCGTGTTGTTAGTAGGATCGGGATCGCTGACGTCCGGCGGCAGTTCCAGCGTCAACGTGACGATCTGTGTACCCGACAGCCCCGCCGTATCCCAGGCCCAGTAGAACCGTGCGCGCTCCTGCTGATCGAAGCCCTGGGGATAGACCTGTTCGGTCAACGTCGCCCCGGAAGGCAGCGCGATGGAGACCTCGACATCGTTGCCCACCTCCGCCGGCAGCGCAGGCACCACGTCAAAGGTCACGCGATCACCGCGCACAAGTGGCTGCGGATAGAGATAGATCTGCTCCGCCACCAGTGCTGGATCGAAGATGGATGTGGGCATAGGCGTAGTGGGGGTAGGCCTGGGCGTTGAGGTGGGCAGAACCGGCGGCGTGGGGGAGACCACGTCAGTCGGCGTAGACGTAAACGCAGGTGTCATCGTGGTGGGTGCCGCCACAGGCACTTGGTCCGGCGTTGGCGACTCTACAACCCGAGGCAGTCCGCCGCACGCGGTCACAACCAACAACGCCCACAAAATCCACCAGCGCTTCATACGCTGATTGTACAAGCATTGCGCGGAAGTTCCAAGCGCGGGTTTGATAGACATCGTGAGGTTTTAGCCTTTTCACTGCAGCACTCTTGACAATCCGTGCAGAGCCATGATAATACATACATCATGCGAAACAGAAATAATCCGAATCTAGACGCAGAGGCATCATTAGAAGTTGTAAAGACGCAGAGCGAACTTGAGCAGCTCACCACCCGGCTGCTTGACGAGCTCCAGGTCGCAGTGGATACCGAATCCAACAGCCTGCACGCTTACCGCGAGCAGGTCTGTCTGATCCAGTTCAGCATCCCAGAAAACGATTATCTGGTCGATCCGCTGGCTTTAGACGACCTCTCGCCGCTGGCACCGGTTTTTGCCAGCGCAGAGATCGAGAAGATCTTTCATGCGGCGGACTACGACCTGATGGTCTTACAGCGCGATTTCGATTTCACCTGCGGCAAGCTCTTCGACACCATGTGGGCGGGACGCATTCTGGGTTGGGATCACGTGGGGCTCGCAGATATCTTGCGAGAGCACTTCGCCGTCAACGTCAACAAGAAGTACCAGCGTCACGATTGGGGACGACGCCCTGTCAACAGCAAGGCCCTCACCTACGCGCGGATGGACACACACTATCTGCTTGCGCTGCGAGACCTGCAGCATGCTCAACTCGAAGAAACGGGACGTTGGGAAGAAGCCCAAGAGATCTTCGAGTATCTACGCACGAATGCCCCAGAACCGCCGGACCCTGATCCCAAGACCGATTTCTGGCGGCTCAAAGGCTTGCACGGCCTGAACGTGCGCGAAAAGCGCGTCCTCTATCGACTTCACCTGTGGCGCGAGCGCACGGCGCAGCAGATGGATCGTCCGCCGTTCAAAGTCATCAGCCGGCGGCGTCTCATCAACCTGGCGCACATCCATCCCCGAAGTTACAAGGGCCTGCGCGCGGCGGGCCTGACAAAATATCAGACCAAGCGCTTTGGCAAAGGGATCCTCAGAGCACTCCACGCTAAGGCCCAATCCCTCCCACCCATGTCACCGGAGGAGCCGCCCCCGCCGCCCGAAGTACAGGATCGCTACGACGCCCTGCGTGCCTGGCGCAAGGACGTCGCGCGGGCGCGGGGTGTGGACTCGGACGTGATCTTGCCGAACGCTACGCTCTGGGCCTTGGCCTGGGATCCGCCCGAAACCCAGGATGATCTTCTTGACGCACCCGGCATCGGCCCCTGGCGAAAAGAAGCCTACGGCTCCGATCTACTCGCTTTACTCTCCTACTGAGCATCCCAGGGATGCTCCCGGTTCCACGCGTAATCCCGGCCTCATTTTTGCTAGGGCTTTGTCAGGTAGTATGATGGAATCACCGACCGCATCTGCGAGTTTTTCACCGTACGCCAGAAGCAGGTCGTGTA
>DAOTUH010000153.1:0-6261 GCA_034437255.1 Anaerolineae bacterium | reverse complement strand
TGGGCGTGCCGGTGAAGCCGATCTGGGCGCAGTTGGGCAGGCCCTGCAGCAGCCGGGCGTGGAGCGTGCTGGTGTGGGAGCGGTGCGCCTCGTCGACCAGCAGCAGGATCTCCTCGGAGTCGTTGAGGACGGGAAACTCTTCGGGCGGCGCCGTGCCATCGGGGTCCTGCACCTTCTGGATCATGCCGAAGACGAGACCCGCGCCGGGCTGCTGTAATAGATTGAGGAACTCGGGAATGTCGTCGGCGCGCTGGAGCGGCTCGCCGGTCAGCTCCGCCGTCTCCGCCAGCTGCTGCTCCAGTTTGATGCGGTCGGTAATGAGGACAATCTTGAAGCGTTGCAGGTGGGGCAGCGAGCGCAGCGCGCGGATCAGGAAGACCATGGTTAGGCTTTTGCCGGAGCCCTGGGTGTGCCAGATGATGCCGCCCCGCCGGTCGTGCTCGCCGTCCTCGGCGCGGGTGGCGCCGGTCTGCAGCCGGTGGATGGCCTTGTGGACGGCGCGGACCTGCTGGTAGCGCGGCACGATTTTCTTGATGCGCCCGCCGCTGCGGTCGAAGAGGGTGAAGTTGTGGACGATGTCCAGCAGGCGCTCCGGGCGCAGTGTCCCGGCGATGAGTAGTTCTTGCTGAGAGAGGTTGTCGCGACCGCCGAGGTGTTCGGCGACTTCTGAGGTCTGGAGCGGGTAGGTGTCCTTCCACGCCAGGTAGTGCTTGTGCGGCGCGCCGACGGTGCCCACCCGCGCCGTTTCAAAGCAGGTGGCGACCAGCAATTGGACGTAGCGGAAGAGGCGCTCGGCGCCCTCCGGCTCCGCCACGTCGAGGCGCTGGTTGGCGTAGCGCAGCAGTTGGCCGATGGCCTCCGTGAGGGGGTCCAGCAGGTTGGGCTTCTTCGCCTCCACCACGACCAGGGGGATGCCGTTGACGAAGAGCACCAGGTCGGGCACGATGTAGCCACGGTTGCCCGTGGCCCAGGGCGGATCGACGCGGAACTGGTTGATGGCTAAGAAGTCGTTGCGCGCCGGATGCTCGAAATCCAGGTAGTGGATGGTGACAGCCTTGTCGTCGTTGGGACCGGGCACCTGCACGCCCTGGATCAGCAGCCCCGTGGCGACCTGGTTGGCCTCCATCAGCCGGGGTGTGCCCAGCCGCTCCAGGCGGCTCACGGCCTGGGTCACGCGGACGTCATCGAGCCAGGGGTTCCCCTCGTCGTCCAGATTGATGCGGCGCAGCGCCGCGCGCAGCCGGTCGGTGAGGAGCACCTGATGGAAGGTCTCGCGTTCGGTGAGGTAGGGGACGTCGACGTCGCCTTCGAGATAGTCCCAGCCCTGGGTCTGGAGCTGGCGGATAAAGGGCGCTTCGACCTCGCGGTATTCGGGCGTCGATGATTGGGTCATACGGCTGGCCTCCGTAGGCTGGCCTACTAGGGACGCTTGCTGTCCAGAAGTTGCAGTATGGTCTCCCGGGTCAGAAACTCGATATCGGCCCGACGTTCCAGGAAGGGGCGGACGTCGCCGACGACCTGCGCCCAGTCCAGCCCGGTGACGTACTCGCGCACGACGGCGCGCCAGTTTTCCATGGTGAGGCGCGCGCCCGTCCAATCCGTCTGCTGCAGCGCGTTGTTCAGCAGGGTGAGGTTGGGTGGGGGCCAGTCGGGATCGCTGAGATACCAGACGAGATCGTAGAGATCACGCCCCTTGACGTAGTCGCGCTGCAGGAGCGCGTGCAGTTTGCCCGCCAACAGCGTGGCGCGGTCGTGGTGCTGCAGGTGGAGCAGGACGTGACGGCGGATGACGGTGGTCGCCAGACCGGCGCCCGCCGGGGGGCTAGTATCCACTTCCACTTTGACAGCCAGTACCTCGCTGCGGTGCGGGGAGAGCCCTAATTCATAGAGCAAACCGGGAAAGCGCACAAAAGCGCTGTGCACCACTTTGCGGTCGTTGAGTTTGACGGTGACCTCGTAGGTCTCCGCTTGCATCTCCCGTTGGACGGCGCGCAGATAACCGCGGAAGTCGTACTCCGCCGCAGCACGCTCCAGGGCAAAGTCCAGATCCTCGGAGTAGCGGGGGATGGCATAGAGAAAGCGCAGCGCCGTGCCGCCGTGAAAGGCCAACGGGACCATGGCGCCGGCCTGCTGCAACGCTCCCAGCATGCGGGCCTGCAGATATTCGCGCGTCAGATTTCGCCCCTGCAACGGCGAGGCGGCGCCGTCAACTAAAGTCTTCAGATAGGATTTCATAGTTGTCTTCTGTTTCCTCTGCCAGCAGCGTGGCGACGTTCGCCGCCGCCCGTTCCAACTTGGGGCTCTCCGCCCGCGCCGCCAGCCGCTGGAGCACGTCCATATCCAGACGTTCCAGGTTCTGCAGGCGCAGTCCTCGCAGATACGCCGGCGACTCCCCGCCCGGCTGCAGATAGACCTGGTCGAGGAGCGCTTTTTCGGGACGGGCGACGAAAGCATGTTGATCATCCCCGACGTCCAGCCGCCGGTAGCCGTAGAAGCGGCTCATTTTGACGTGGCGGAAGGTGTAGCGTCCCAGCGGCGTCTCGACCTCGGTCGGGCGGCCCGTCGTCACGCTGGTGACCTCCGCGGCGTATTCCGGGATCAGGCCGGCGTGCGCCAGCGCCGCCTGCAGGCTGACGTAGGAAGGCTTGACGAGGGTGTTGGCGACCAGGAAAGGGTGCGGCGCTGTCTTTTGATAGGGGGGCGCCAGCGTGTAGAGGCCCCGCCGCAGCTGGAGCAGCTTCCCCGCCGCCGTCCAGCGGGAGAGCTGCCGGCGTACGTTGGCCGGATCGACGTCGCCGGCGAGCAGCAGCCCCGTCTCAAAGAGCGGGGCGTCTCCCACGATCTGCAGTAGCTCCTTGAAGTCCATACGTCTATTTTGCCATAGATGGCAAGTTATTGCAACGGTTTAGTTTGGTCAAGTTGTACGGCGCAACGCAGCACCGCGCCCAGCCGGTCGGTGAGGTAGGGGACGTCGACCCTGCCCTCAACGTAGTCTCAGCCCTGGGCCTGCAGCTGGCGGATGAAGGGGAGTTCAACCTTGCGGTATTCAGAGGTGGGTGGAAGATTCATATTCCCTCCGTCTCAATCAGTTCGCAGTTTCTTCGAATGATACCTGATGTGCGTATCTCTGTTCATCTTCGTCCGGCGAGTATCCAATATCGCCAACAAAGGAAAAGGACCGTATTAGATCCACTATACCGCCTGAGAGTGCATCGACTCGAATCTCAGGGGGAATGAGATCGCTAGCCGCAGTGATCAGCTGACTGCACTCTCTCTTTGTGTAGGCGCTGCATTGGTCTTCTTCGCGGGGTAAGCAGTCCTGCAACCTACGATTTCTCTGAGTTTGATTAACCCAGTTATCAAGTTGCCAGAGTGCGTCTCGCATGAAGTCTGGATAACGAGCCGCCAATGCCAGGAGCGCTATTGTGACCTGTTTGACCTCAGGATCTGGCTCGGCATATCTGTTGGGGCGGAACCAGATGATCTTCAGTATCTTGTAGACATTCACAAGCCGTTTTACTGCACGTGGCGTCAAACCAATCCTACCACACGTCTTCTCAATCATCTCGAATTCTTTTCGCGTGAATTTGATGACATCTCTGGGTAAACGATGTTCTAAATCGTTTTCCGGTGCCGCTGCAGGTGGTTCCTCAGTCCTGTATTGTGGTTCCGATCCTGGTTCACCAAATGATAGTTGTTCAGGCGATTCAATCTCACGTTCTTCAATCTCCATTTGCGATCTGAGGTATGTGCGTACAGCTGAGGGAGCTATCGTCCGAACACGATATGGAATCTGGATGATTTTTTCAATGTAGTCCAGGCCGGAAGGATCGCCTCTGCGCGTGAGGATGCCATGGTATTCATTTTCCAAAGCGCGGGTGATGAAGCGTACATCAACAGCCATCACCACTACAAACAGCGAAGTTTTGATCAGTATTTGCACTGCTTCAAGCATCTCAACGACTTTATCTGGCGGACAGCGATCTAAATCATCAATGAAAAGTACAATTCTGGCTGGCCCCCGAGGAAAGAGTTTCTTCTTTTGCTCTTTGTGAAGGTCATGTTCCAGAATTGTAAGATCGGAAGTGATCTCCCTAATATCGCGTTGGATTTGATGCATTGGTCCTAGGCCTTTTTCATAGGTTCGCTCTGCCAAGCGATCTTGAATAAAATCACCTAAAGACCGGTACTGAAAAACTAACCCCATTCTTTGCTTTTGTGAAGCCAATTCTGCTTTTGATTCCTCATAGTCTTGTCGAGCTTGTTCTAATTCTTCGTTTTTCGTACGCAACGCGTTATTTGGCTCAAAACGGAGATGTGTTCGTGCTTCCTCCAGATGCTTATTGTATTGGGCGAGTTTTGATGTTATGATCCGATGCCAATCCACTGCGATTTTTAGACCTGTGGAGAGCCAGGATCCCAAAGAAACTACAAATGCAGGAATCTGAATTGCGGACAAATTCTCAAATCGGATAGGCAATATTAGTAAAACAGAGGATATGACAATAAAAACAGCTAGAATGATATAGAAAAACGGCTGTTTTCCGAAGATCTTCCATAAGTCTTTCAATTTGGGTCCTATAGCGAGTATACGATGTAAATCGGTGGTGGAGATATCCCCAGCTATTTGCAGATAATCGTCGATTTTTTTAATGACCTCGTCACTCAATTCTCGCTTCATATCATCAAAACTCGCCTCGCGAGCCCTAGTCGCTGCTTGCGTTTCTAGTTCTTCTTCATATTCTCTTTCAGCTTTTGCGAGATTTTCTTTATGTGATTCAACACATTTTTTCATTTGCTTTACTTTTTTCGTTCAGATTCTCTGAGTTCTCCAAGTCGAGTCCATAACAGAGATCCGGCTTCTTTTGAAGTTGCCTTTTCTAGGGCTGCACGTAAGCTTACCAACACTTCCTGACCAAGTTGGTTATCTAGGAAAACTTGCTTTTGTTCCTCCGGTAAACCAAAGATATAACGCCATGTTGGTCCCGATTCAAGAAGTGGATCAGCAGTCTCTTTTTCACCTTTACTCTCTTTTTCGTCCGCCTCTTTACCTTGCCAAATCTCCTTGAGTTTCTTTTCTATAAGCAATTGGCGATTCAATCCTTGAAGTATTGTCTGCATCAAACTGGCCCATAGATCCGACTTGGCGTAGGTCCATGCATCGAAGTGAATCATATAGACATGTCCAACGTAGGGAAAAGCATCTAGTTCCGCTGTATCGGGCCATGTTTCGTCCGCGGGCACGGATAATGTACGGATGCGCGCCATCTCCTCTTTCATCAGGTGCATTGCAAAGGTCTTGCCGCTGCCCCAGCCGCCAAGGATCCCCACGGTTAGGGGTGGCTCTAAGTCTCGCATGAGGAGAGCCTCTGCCAGAGAGGATATTTCACTTGCGACACCTAATAGATCTTCACCTCTTGCTAGGTCATTTTTCAACGATTGGGTACGTTTGAGGAATAGGCTTTGAAGCTCTTGAATATATTTGGCATTGATTGTGATGAAACTGATTTCTTTGATGTTATCAACAGGCAATCTCTCTGTAACGCCTGCTACCATTTCTTGATAGACTTCGGAAGCGGGTAATCCTCCAGCGCCACTGCCCAAAGGCACGATTCCCACACGCTCAAGTTGATTCTCTTCCGCTAATTCCACAATTGCTCGGGCTGCAGTTTTTGCGTTCTGTACGCTGGGACTTTCGTTACGATCAAACGCAGTGGCAATGATATATTGATGAGTCTTGACATTTTTTGGGGTATCAGAGGGTGATAAGCGAATCAACTGGGGATCCTCTGGATGCAGAATGCCCTCGGGTAAGTTCTTCATTGTGTTTTCAAATTTCGTTTGCAATTCCCTGGACGCCGAGCCTAAAGCCTGATAAAGCGCATCTGCAAAGTTACCACCGAGACCCGGATATGCGCCTGAACCCACAGGAATTACAATGGCATCAAACGGCAGTACCCAAGGAGATTTTGTCTGTGTCGCTGTGATCTTGGTTCTACCTTGAACCGCGATCAATGTCGCTTTGTGATCTGGACCAATTTTGATTGGAACTTTCATAGGAATTTCCATGGATTCGCCTAACCTTTTACGATGTGTATTTTACTGACTTACAACTACCATCTAATCCCTACATGTCAATTATCAGTCGATCGTTAACAGCCAGAATTATCAGTCGAACGTTAACAGTCTAGGCGACATCTATTATCAGTCGATCGTTTACACTTTGGGGTATCCTTATAGACAGCGGACACCAATCTTAGT
>DAOTUH010000152.1:0-4863 GCA_034437255.1 Anaerolineae bacterium | reverse complement strand
GCGGAACTCTTATGGTATAAAGTTCCGCTGCCGCCGCAGCTTCCAAAACGGCGCGGACGGCCTTCCAAGGCCTTCCTAGCCCTCAAAGCTGAGTGGCTTCCCTGACCACGGTTAAATGTGGTGCTACCCGATCAAGAATGATCGCTAAATACCCCACCACCGCCTTCGCCAGCACATCCGTATCCCATCGGCTTTCATCTGCGCCGATCCATGCACCGATCTCCGCACAATCCGCACGCACGCGCTCGTAGCTACACTTGATCTTCTCGAGGAAGGTGACCAGGGCCAGCTGCTGCCGGGGGTTGAACATATCCTTCCATGCAGGCATCCCATACATGGGCAGCCGGTTGACCGCGTGATTGTGCTCGTCGACCAGTTCTTCGGGCAGTGGACTCTCCAGGTAAGGCCAGTTCGCCAGTTTCTTCTCCAGGTAGGCCTCCGCCTCCGCAAAGACCCGCTCGTCTTCCTCCGTCGCCAGGCGGTAACGTTTCCCGAATTGATCAGGATGGTGAAAGATCATCGCGACCATCCGCTCGCCCATCTGGCCCTCACGGGCCAGACGACGCACATCTGTAGCCTTCGTCACCTGCCCACAGACAGGACAGCGTGCGTTGGCGCGGCTTACGGTGCCCTCACTGGGATCGAACTCCGCCGCCTCAATGGCCTCGGCGTCCTCCAGCAGCTCGAAGTCCACGCGCACCGTGTCACCTTCCCCCGACGTCGGGGGGACCGAGGGGGGTACCGGGCGGTAGGCGATACGCTTGTTCTTCTTCTTTGCCAGCCAGAACTGTTTGATGAGCGGGCTCTCGGCGTTGCAGGCCGGGTTCTGGCAGGGGATGGTCCGCGCCCAGAGGTAGCCCACGACAGTCTCATCCCCCGCGGGGTTCTCGTAGAGGTGCCCGATCTCCTCGTGGGCGCGCTCCAGCACCCAGTTTCCCCAGTGTCCCACGTCCTCGGCCAGCCGGTTGCGTGACCCCTCCGCCGCCGGGAGGTCCATCGCCATCTGTTCCGGCTCCTCTTGACCGGGCAGGCGCGATTGCTTGGGCTGCTCCGCTCGCCGGGTTGCGTCTGGCTGGCCGTATTTCTGTGGATAGACCAGCGTGCAGAGCTCGATCAAGTGCGCCACGGGGTTGAGCTCGACGGCGTGGGTCTCGCAGCCCAGGCGCAGCGCCTCCAGGCCCGTCGAGCCGCCGCCCATAAAGGGGTCGAGCAATGTGGGCGGCCCATCGGGGAAGGCTTCGGCGATCAACCGCTTGGCTTCCTCGATGGCGGGACTATTGCCGACGGCAGAGGCCGCCTTGACCTGGTCCCAGTCGACGATGGTGGCAATCAGGTTCTCCAGGCGTTTGCGCTCGGCGTCACTCTCCGGCGCCGGCATCAGCGAAGCGAAGATCGCCGCGCGCATGGCAGCCAGCGGTCGCCGCGCCCACCAGATGTGTAGCGTGGAAATGTGTCCGTGCCGGATGGACTTCTCGCGAGCGGACTGCTTGGAGATCGCCTGCAGCGGCAGAGAGACTTCGATGAGACGTTTAGGTTGAGGCATGATCCTCCCATTTCTGGTTGAGCGGATGTGTAAGGCTGGAACCGTTACTTGATATTGGTTTCATTATTAGAATCAAGAGGTTTTGCGGAACTTGCTACTTCCACGATGGCATCTAGTTTCTCTCGAATTTCGTCATCGATAAGCTCTTCTGGAAGTAGGGGAGCAAGCGTATGGTAATCCGTCTTTCTCATCAGATTGGGCAGCTCAAGCTTTGCAAAATACATCTCAAAGAGTCTGTCCAGAAATTCATCGCTAGCTTTGATATCCTTCCACCAACGATCACCATAGTCTCTCAAGGCCACTGGAGGTACAAGATCTTTGATACAGGACTCCATAATCTCCCCACGTCGTTGCCGTTCAGCATGTTCAAACAGGGGACCAGCAGATTCTACACTTTCCGCGTAGGCAAGAAGCACCTCTGGGTAACAGAGATAGTTCTCAATCTCTCTTCTCTGCCACATTGTTTCAAGAAGGGCTGGATTATCGTGAAGGTTCTTTTCAAGATGATCAAAGATAGCGATACCAACCAAATCCTCTTTGGCTTCACGGAGTCCGAAGAAATGCTTACGAGCTTGTTGTGGTTGATTGTTACCTATGTAGTGAACAAAGGGGTGTTCTAAGACTTTTACTGCAGCGTGCTGTAGTTTTTTGGCAAAGGCCTTCAGTATTGCTAAATCTGTCGAACCTTCCAGGTAGAGTACCCAGCCAGTTTGTTCTGCTTGATAGTATTGCTCATATCCAATATCCTTTAACGATTTGAGAACCTGACTACCCCGATCATCAATACGGTGGGGTTTTCCAACAAAGGCTATTACAACGTCTTTATCTGCGGCCTCGTTCAATACAACTTCAGAATGACTTGCCGCAATAACTTGAGCTCTTTGATTACTTGCGGTTTCGGTAAGCAATTGGTAGATCTGACGCTGCCGGAGGATCTCAAGATGTGCATCAGGTTCATCCAATAGCAAAACGGAACCTGGATTCGCAAAGAGATAGGCTAGCAATAAGAGAACTTGTTGCAAGCCCCGACCAGAGGAAGAGATGTCTAGCTCGATGCCCGACAGGTTTTCGTAAGACATACTGATCTCCCCTCGTTCGGGGATATACACGGGTGCGTTCAGCTTCACACCGAACATTGACCGCATGTGGTCTTTCAGTTTCTGCCAACGCTCGTTATCTGGACTTTGTTCTACCAGGCGATAACAAAGATTACGTAGTACTTCTGCAGTTCTGCCCTCTCCAATTCTCACGTTGATTGCACCCGGATCAAGACGCAATTCAGTAGCCGCTAGGCCCGACATGGGTGGCAAGAAAGCAATCTGAGTCTCAGCAGCTGCCTGTGGTACGGACATCCGGTCAGTTTTGTCGTCTTCTGAAAGTCTTAGAGACCGAGCATAAATGGATTCTGGATTAGCATAATCAAATTCCATGCCACAGGTCCAGGCATGGCCTTCTGTTACCCCTTCTACAATGATATCAATCCGAACATTTTTGGTAACGGGTTTACCATCAACTCGTTGACCTTCCCGCACATGCAGATCATGCCACAGAAGTATTGCGCTTGGAATAGGAATCGCTATCAGATCCCGTCGGTTTATTGTCGCACCAGAGCGTTTCTTTGAAAAATCATCTCCAATGCCGTGCTTCTCAACCCATCTTTTCACACCAATCTCCCATAGTGTCAAAGCCTGTAAAGCAGCAGTTTTGCCTGAATTATTTGGGCCAATGAACACGACAGGATTACCCAATTCAATGATCTCTTCAGTAAACGGTTTGAAATTACGAATAGTCAATTTTGTCAACATTTGAGTTCCTCCAATTCTTGGATCTGAAATCGTATAATATCCAAAGTTGACTCACCTGAAAAAAGTCCAAGAAATCGGATTTTTAGGTGGCTATACCCTACATCTAGTGATTTTGGCCATGAGAAACCTACACATAGTATCAAGTCACAGAAAAATCCGATTTCTGCTAGTTACTTCAGGTGAGTCAAAGTTGATGTACATTGGAGATCGTGTATGGCTCAGGCATTGGCGATATCCTCGGCTAACGTTCCGGCGTCCAATGCGAAGGGCGAAACCTGGTAACGCCCCAGCGCCAGCAGGAATTCGACGCGGGTCACGCCCGCCAGTTGCGCGGCGCGCCCGGAGGAAAGCTTGCCCAGCTCGTAGAGCTTGACCGCCGCCAGCATCTGCAACTCACGGGCAAAGGTCTCCGGCTGCTCCTTCAGGCTGATCAGGGATTCCTCCGGGATTTGCAAAGAGATTTCAACCGTCATCGCGTCACCTCCTCGGTGCTTCTTGCGTGCAATTCGTTACCCTCATTGTACCACCGGTTTTTCACCACCAAGGCTTCCGGCATCTCCTCTTGGCGTCCTTCGCGTCTTCGCGGTGCACTTCTACGCTTCGTACTCTCCAATCGCCTCCGCCACCTGATCCCATCCCTCCCGTGTCGCTCGATAGCACACCCAGGGGATGACCTCCTTGCGGGGCAGACGGTGGGCCGGGTCGTGGATGCCAAGGTGGCTTTGTATTCGACAAGGGAAAAGATCGCCTGCAGTCGCTTGCGCTTCCAAGCCCACCAGATGTGTAGCTTGGAGATGTGTCCGTGCCGGATGGACTTCTGTTGCGCGGACTGCTCGGAGATCGCCTGCAGCGGCAGGGAGACTTCAATGAGGCGTTGGGTGTTGGTCTTAGTCATAACTTGCATTCACTTCGACGAGCTTAGCGATGGCTTCTTCCGGCGTTGGGGCTTCGCAAGCGACGTGACGATTTGTCTCTCCCGGCGGATGGTAGTGCCAAAATTTGTAATTGTCATACCCTGCCAGTCGGCGACCCTCTCGGATCAAAGCGTAACTGGTCTTACCGCTCAGGGCGTTGAAATAGACGGCGATGAACACATCTGTGCCAAATTGGACGCGGCCTTCCAAGATGATCCCTCGCTTCTCTTCAAGCATCACAGCCGCCTGTGGCGCATGTTCGTCCACCGCCTCCCGGAGCGCTCCTCGGAAGGCCTCCAAAGTCACTGTTATCGTCATTGCAGCAGTTCCTTGGCGAGCCGCAACTGCCGGAGCCAATGTTGCTTTTCCGCGATAAGATCATCCCATCGCATCGCATCCATCTCCAGCTCGTAGCCGAATTCGTCCCCTAACGCGCCCGCTTCTAACTGTTGCTTGAACTCAGTGTATTCCATCTCATATTTGATCTCCAGATCCAGGCGTTCCTGCTCGCTCTCTTCCAGCCTGCGGCGGATCTCGTTTATCAAGAGATGGACCAGCTTCTTATCCGGCGTTTCACCCCTCAGGCTGTCCAGGATGGGCT
>DAOTUH010000151.1:0-2444 GCA_034437255.1 Anaerolineae bacterium | reverse complement strand
ATGCGCTCCATGTCTATCTATGAGCTGAACGCGGATTACGTGAAGTTCGCGCGTTTCATGGGCATCAGAGACCGCAAGATCATCGGCTACGTCTTTAGAAACGCCGTGCTTCCCCAGATAACGGGACTGGCGTTATCGCTCGGTACGATGGTCGGCGGCGCGCTGGTAGCGGAAATCGTATTTAGCTATCCGGGGCTGGGTCAGACACTCCTGAACGGCGTCATGGGACAGGATTATCCGCTCATCTCAGCATCCACGCTCATCATCACGGTGATGGTGTTGAGCGCAAACTTCATCATTGAGATTCTTTACGGCTTTATTGACCCGCGCGTCAAAGCAGCGCAGGCTGAGGAGTAGGGAAGGATGGTATCATGAGACACACAATTCACCAAGTTTTTCAGTCCGGCAAGTTTATCGTCGGTTTCTCCATTTTTGTAGCCATTCTGCTGATCGTGATCATCTACCCATTGATTATCACTGATCCCCCTTTAGACATCATTGGGCAAGGTACATTCTTTAAGCCTGGCATCTACGTAAATGCCTATGACAGCATGACGGCCCCAAAATACATTCTAAATCTGCGTAATGCCGGTATCAAGCGCATCGCCAGCAAGCTGAAAGATGCAGACCGTCTTGCTATAAAGGAATGGTTGATAGCAGATGGAATCCCCGAAGAGGAGATTGATACCGAAAACACCGAGCAGCTCCTAAATCTATGGGAGACTCACTATGATCCCGCAACGAGGATCGCCGGGATGACCAACGCCCAGCGCAACTACTATATTCGGCTCAATAACTCACTCAAGGGACTGTTGTCCACAGAGCGGGTCATCGTCGCCGAAGAAAACGCGGAGACGGGCGCCCTGGAGGAGATAGATTCCGTCGACCAATCCGATTACGTGAACATCAACCAGGTGGCGAACGTGCGATTTCTACCGCTGGGCACCGATAACTTCGGCAGAGACGTGTTGACGGAGCTGGTGACGGCCACCCGCGTGTCGCTGCAGATCGGGTTCGTCGCCGGGTCCATCGCGACCTTGATCGGTCTGGTTCTGGGGTTGCTGGCCGGCTATATCGGCGGTCTGGTGGATGACGTCATTATGTTCGTCACCAATCTCTTTACCGTGATCCCCAGCTTCGTATTGCTGATCTTGATTTCATTCAGCATCGGGCAGGAGCAGCGCGGCCCCGTCACCATCGCCGTCGTGATCGGCTTGACGTCCTGGGTATGGACCACCAGAGCGGTGCGAGCGCAGGTGATTTCGCTGCGCCACCGCGACCACGTCAATTTGTCGAAACTATCCGGCCACTCCATCGCGCACATCATCTTTGCCGACATCCTGCCGTATATCGCCTCTTATGTCGTGATGGCCATGATTTTGCAAGTTTCCTCCGGAATCCTGGCGGAAGCCGGGCTATCGATCCTTGGCTTGGGCCCCAGGACGACTGAGGTGCCAACGCTGGGCTTGATGATGAACTGGGCCATGATTTATCAGGCGCATGTGTTGGGGAAATGGTGGGCATACCTACCCGTGCTCATCACCATTGCCTTGATCACGTTTTCGATGAACTTGATGAACACGGGTCTTGACCAGGTATTCAACCCGGCGCTAAGGGAGTAAGGTGATCATAATGTCGAAAGTAATGTTAGAAGTCAACGACCTGACCACAAAGTACATCACCCGTTTTCAGGAGAATATCTATGCGGTTGATCACGTCTCGCTAACGGTGGAAGAAGGGAAATCGCTGGGGATTGCAGGCGAATCCGGCTGCGGCAAGTCGACCCTGGCGCTCAGCCTGATGGGCTACTACTTCCCCCCACTTCATTACACCGGCGGCGAGATCATCATCGACGGGCAGAAAATCTCCGGCATGGATCCCGATAGGGTTCGCAAATCGGTGTTGGGCCGGGAGATTGCCTACATCCCCCAGGCGGCGATGAACGCGCTCAACCCCACCCAGAAGGTCATCCACTTCATTGAAGACGTCATTCAAGAACATGAGCCTGCCACCAAAAAAGAAATCTACGAGCGGGCCAAAGAGCTCTTTGAGACCGTGGGACTTCCAGAGAGCACGTTGCACAAATACCCGGTCGAACTTTCCGGCGGCATGAAACAACGCACGGTGATTGCAGTGTCGGTGCTGCTTTCTCCCAAAGTGCTCATTGCCGACGAGCCGACGTCCGCGCTCGACGTCACGTCACAGAAGCGAGTAATCAAGATGATCAAGCAGTTGATGGAATATGGGCTTATCGACTCGTTGATCTTTATCACGCACGAGCTACCCCTGCTCTACAACGTGACGGATGATATTATGGTCATGTACGCCGGTCAGATTGTGGAGAAGGCCAACGCAGAAAAGGCGGTCTTTGATCCGCTCCATCCCTATTCCAAAGGCCTGATGGGCTCGATTATCGTGCCGGAAGAAGGGGTGCGAGACGTTGA
>DAOTUH010000150.1:0-5890 GCA_034437255.1 Anaerolineae bacterium | reverse complement strand
CCGTCAGCGGCACCCAGTCCGTGCAGCTGGTGGTCTACAATCCGTGTACCGCGGCCGGCGTCTCTCATCAGGAGACCCTGGACATCGCTCCCCATCGCATCTATCTCCCGCTCGTCCTTCGCAACACGTCGTAGCCACATCGTATAAATCAGATGGAGAGGGTGGAGTGTTTTCCACCCTCTCCGTTCTTGAAGATTGGCGGACGACTCGCTTCGAAATCTCGAAACCGCTGGCAGAAAGGTGTTTACACGGTGCATGAAACGTTTTACGCTCGGTGATTGTGAATAGAAGTCGCCACATCTAGAGAGTGAGGCTCTCTGGGATTTCGCCGGAATGACGTCTTATAGGCTAAGTTCAGCGCCAGTCCCCGCAAATTAAAATGCTCCTAGCCCCCGGCACCCCTTCGGGTGGGCTGCGCGCTCCCCGGGGGCGTGGACACGGTAAATCGCCATCAGGGCCCTCCCCGAGGACGGGGAGCGGCTTGAATTTCAAATTGCGGAGCCCTGTATTGCGTAGCCGTTGCGCAGCCGTTGCGCAGCCGTTGCGGAGCCGTTGCGCAGCCGTGTACTTACCCGGCGAATTCCAAAAGAGCCGAGAATGATACGGCTCCGCAAACAAGGCCAGGGCAATCACATCTAAATCTACCAACATCAGAAATCGGATTTTGTAACGGTTTAGATTACGTAAGAGAGGGTCTACCCCTCTTTCTTGTCGAGGGAGGCCTTCAGGTATGGGTTCGCATATTTTGGCTTGTCAACTTCGGCGAAAGTGCGTTGCACCTCAGAAGATTAAACAAATACCGGATTTTAGATGCAATCACCCTGTTCTCCCCTTGAACACAGGTCGTGAAAGCTGATGTATACTAAGTAGGCCAGAAAAAGTATGTTAACAAATGCTCGGAGCCCCCGTCTCGGGGGCGGTCTCCCTAAGACCGAGACGTTCGCGGTTAGCCGTCCCCGGGACGAGGACGGGGAGCGGAGGGTGAATAAAGCTAACGTAAATAAAATTTTGCGGACGTACTTAGTACCACAACAAGATTTCGTCGGGAAGGTGCAAAAACTGTGAGCGAAGCCCGTGTTTGCCCGTGTCCCAATTGGAGAAGCTAATGTCACATCGAACCCTTCATGAACGACCGACGCTTGGGGTGCTGGCCGGCTGGCAATTCGCCTGGACGGCGACACCTCTGAGCTATCTGGACCCCATCTTTCGCGGCGCATGCCTTGCCGCACGCGACCTGGACTGCAACGTGCTGCTGGGCTGCGGTATGGGCTCGTGGGTCAACCCGCGTGATGGTCTGCGTCCCGCTTGGCTCGGTGACGACCTAGGTCCGGCATGGCCCAATGATGAACTGCGTCCCGCCTGGCCTACCGTCTCCGC
The DNA here is from genome assembly GCA_034437255.1 of Anaerolineae bacterium. Classification (GTDB taxonomy): domain Bacteria; phylum Chloroflexota; class Anaerolineae; order B4-G1; family SLSP01; genus G713. The sequence continues at coordinate 4,513 of DAOTUH010000150.1, read as the reverse complement.
CGAATCAGACTTTGTGCCCATCGGGCCCTGGAATACCGACGGACTTATTGTCGTTAACCCCCTGCGTTCTGAGGCCCGGTCGCGCTACGTGCAAGATCTGCGTGCTGCCGGACATCCGGTCATCTTCATCGCCTCCGGCGAAGAAGGCCCGGCGATCCTGGCAGATAATCGTAGCGGCATTCTCGAAGCCATGCACCATCTGGTCACGCATGGGCATCACGGCATCGCCTTTATCGCGGGAACGCCCGAGGATAGGGAAGGCGATAGCGGTGAACGGCTGCAGGCCTACCATGACGCGGTGACCATGCACAGTTTGGCGGCGGATTCGCGCTTGGTGGCCTGGGGACGGCACATCTTTGATGGCGGTTATGCCGCCATGAATGAGATCCTGAATGCAGATGTGCCCTTTAGCGCTGTCCTCGCCAGCAACGATGAATCGGCTCTGGGTGCGATGCAGGCACTTTGGGAGGCCGGACGGCGCATTCCCCAGGACGTGGCGATCATCGGCTTTGACGACCGACCGGAAAGCGCTGTGCAGAAACCGCCCCTCAGTAGCGTGCGCATCCCGCTATCCAGGATGGGCTATCGTGCGGTGGAATCCCTGCACCCGTACCTCACAGGGCAGACTGAGACCATCGAAACGAGGCGGGTCACAACGACCTTGACGCCTCGAGCATCGTGCGGCTGCGACGAAAGCACGCTTCACGCCGCCGTGTCCCTCGGCGCCGCGTCCCTGAATAGACCGTCGGATTCGTCGCTGGATCGAGAAGACCTGGTGCGGGCCGTGGCTACCCCCGTGATGATCAAGGCCAAGACCTTATCCGCTGAGAACGTTACGTCACTCTGCCGGCGACTGGTCAACGCTTTCAGCGCCAGCATGGCCGATGATGATCGTGCTGAGTTCCAGGATACCCTGGCAGCCGTTCTTCGTGAGACAGAAGCGAGTGGGGAAGAGTTGCACGTCTGGCAAGCCGCGCTTTCAAACCTGCACCGGGCTTTCACCGCGCAACCCGACGTCAGGTCCCAGCCAGCCATGCTTGACAGAGCACTCGCGTTATTGGATCAGGCGCGCATAATGATCAGCCGAAGTATTCAACAACAACACCGTCAAGATCTGGTGGATCAACGTTGGACGCTCAACCACCTGGGGGCGCTGGCGGCGCGGCTGCTTGTGGCGCTGGATAAGACCCAGGTCTATGACGTGTTGGCTGAACATTTGCCAATGATGGGCGTGCAGAGCATGTGGATCGCTCTGTTCGAACCTGAAGGCGATGATCCTATCGCCCAGACCGAGCTGCAGGCTATCACTACCTCGAAACGAGCGCCACTCCACTTTCCCAGCCGCATGTTCCCCCCGGCGGATCTACTGTCGGCGGATCGTGCGTTCAGCCTGGCCCTATTCCCGCTTATCGACCCACATGGCCAGCTGGGATTTGTCGCCTTCGACACCGCCCAGCTCAATCTGTATGGCGTGATCACACAGGAATTGGCGACGGCGCTCAACAGCGTGCAGTTGTACCGGGCCGCCAACGAAGGCCGCCGCCTCGCCGAAGAGGCCAATGAGATGAAGAGCCGTTTTCTTTCCACTGTCAGCCACGAACTGCGCACCCCTCTGAACCTTATTGTGGGATTGAGCGGGATGCTTCTGGAGGAGCGGGCTGAGAGAAAAACCCCCTTGCCCGAGTCGTTTCTTAGGGACGTTGAACAGATTTACACCAGTGCCCAGCTTCTCAGCGGGCTGATCGGGGACGTGTTGGATCTGGCCAGCAGCGACGCCGGGCAACTGAGTCTGGCCTATGAGCTGATTGATCTGAGCGATGCCTTGCAACTTGTCATAGAAACAGGTTCCCAACTGGCGTATCAGAAGGGATTGACGTGGCGAGCGGACGTGCCCAGATCCGGCCCCTACGTGTGGGGAGACCGCACGCGCCTGCGCCAGGTCGCACTCAACCTCATCAACAACGCCATCAAGTTCACAGAACAGGGTCAGGTGCGGCTGAAACTCGAAACCGACACCGATGAAGTCATGGTCTCTGTATCCGACACCGGCCTGGGCATTCCTGCTGAGGAGCAGGAAGTGATCTTTGATGAGTTCCACCGTTCGGAGCGGAGTGTATCACAGGGCTATGGCGGGCTCGGATTGGGACTATCCATCTGCAAGCGTCTGATCGACATGCACGGGGGCACGATGGGCGTGCGTTCTTCTGGCGAGGAGGGCGCCGGTTCGACCTTCTATTTCACGTTGCCCACCGTACAATCATCAGCGGTTGAGGCCCAACGATCAGCGCAGCCGATGCTTACCCCGGAGAGTGTCTTGATCCTGACCCATCAGACGGGAGGGGATCAACGTTTGCACGACCACCTGACAGAGCGTGGTTTTGAGGTACAAACGTTGACAATACATAAAACGCCCGATTGGTTCTCGCAGGTAGCGACCTCGCCCCCCGGTGCCATCGTCATAGACATGAGCACCACGGCTCATCAAGCGTGGAGCGTGCTAAAATCACTTAAAAGTCACCCGAAGACAAGAAATCTGCCGATCTTGTTTTACTCTGTATCACAGGCAGGCGGGTCGGTATTGGAGTTTGACTATCTCACGAAGCCTATCGAACTGACGGATTTGGAGCAAGCCCTTGATCAACAGTGGTTGGCCCTGGACGTCGACCAGGAGATGACCTCCGTCTTGATCGTGGATGACGACCTTAACACGCTGGAGATGCATACCAGAATCGTACAAGCCCATGCGCCATCCCACCGCGTGCTAAAAGCGCAGAATGGCCTGGAGGCGCTGAACGTGCTACGGCATCAGCCCGTCGATCTGGTATTGTTGGATCTGATCATGCCCAAGTTGGACGGCTTCGGCGTATTAGAAGCCATGCGCCAGGAACAGACCCTGCGCGACATCCCGGTCATCGTGCTGACCGGGCAGGTCTTGAGTGAGGGCGATATGGAACGCTTGGACCGGGGCGTGACGACGGTCTTGAGCAAGGGGATCTTCAGCCGCGAGGAAACCCTGGAGCACGTGGAGGCGGCGCTGGAGCGCAACCGCGCGCTGAGCGGTGAGGCGCAGCGACTGGTGCGCCAGGCCATGGCCTACATCCACCAGCACTATGCCGAGCCCATCTCGCGTGCTGATCTGGCCCAGCACGTCGCCCTCAGTGAGGATTATCTGACAGACTGCTTCCGCAAAGAGTTGGGCGTCACGCCCATCACCTACATCAATCGCTACCGGGTCAACCAAGCCAAAATCCTGCTGACGGAGACATACAAATCTGTCACGGAGATTGCGCTGGACGTAGGGTTCTCCGATAGCAGCTACTTCAGCCGTGTTTTCCGGCGTGAGACCGGCATGTCGCCCACGGACTACCGTCAGGCCTGAGTTTTTCTGCCACACCGGCACGTACCGCGCCGTCCCCAACTGGGGACGGCGTTTTGTTATACCTCAAAGCATCAACTCCGTCTCTTTACTCATGCCATCTATGAATTGTACATATCTCTCTCGTTTTTCTTATATCCGAGATGAAGCACTAAACTTACAATGATATTTACCGAGCACGGGCTCATATCCGCACCACCAAGCCCACGCGCATAGGAAGATGTACATCTGTTTGACAGAAAGCCAACGCGAGATCTATCCTCCAACCCGCGGCTAATCATAACCGTCAAGCAGCAATGCAAGGAATTTCATAGTGAAAGGAGGTGTCTCAAAAAACTGCGCATCTGTTTTGTTCGGTATGACCCTAGACATATTTCCCATAGAAGGAGGAAATGAGATGAGAAGCACCTGGTTTAGATTGATGAGTGTGTTAATCGTGGCTGTGCTTTTGCTTAGCGCCTGTGGGCCGGCCGAAGCGCCGGTGGAAGAGCCGGTGGAAGAGCCCGCGGTGGAAGAACCCGCGGAAGAAGAAGCCACCGAAGAGCCGGCCGAAGAAGCCGAGCCAGCCGGTGACGTCACCGAGATCCGCTGGTTCATTGGCCTGGGCGCGGGTGGGAACCCGGAAGAGCAGGAAAAAGAGAACGCCTTTGTCGAGAAGTTCAACGCTGCGCACGGCGACGAGTACAAACTGGTACTGGACATTGTGCCCAACGAGACGGCATACGACGTGCTCAAGACCCAGATCGCGTCCGGCGACGTGCCCGATATCGTCGGCCCCGTCGGTGTGCGCGGCCTGTGGAGCTTTGAGGGCGCCTGGCTGGACCTGGAACCCTACATCGAGAAATACGCCTATGACCTCGACGACTTCAACCCCGCCCTGATTGAATTCTACCAGCTGGGCCCGCAAGGACAGGTTGGCCTGCCCTTTGCTGTCTATCCTTCCGCGCTCTGGTACAACAAAGACCTCTTCGACGAGGCCGGGCTGGAGTATCCGCCCCACGAATTCGGTGCCCCCTACGCCGACGGCGATGACTGGACCTTCGAGAAGCTGCGCGAACTGGCGATCTTCCTGACGGTGGACGAAGAGGGTAACATGCCCACCGATGAGGGCTTCGATCCTGACAACATCGTGCAGTT
>DAOTUH010000149.1:0-22068 GCA_034437255.1 Anaerolineae bacterium | reverse complement strand
GTTGCGGTAGAAGGTGTGGAACATCTCGATAAAGGCGTGCTTGTCCGCAACGACCTCTTCATACGACGGGAGTGCCACGTAGCCCTTCTGCGGCGTGCTATCGACGTAGCAGAGCCCCCGCAGGTGACGCGGATTGTCGCCGAAGCGCATAGCGTCGGCGAAAGCCAGCACGCTCTGCTCCGCCATGCCGTAGATCAGATAGTCGGCCTTGGCGTCCAGCAGCACCGAGCGCCGGACAGCATCATCCCAGTAGTCGTAGTGGGCCACGCGGCGCAGACTGGCCTCGATGCCGCCCAGCACGATGGGTGCGGTCTCCTTGAGGTAACGCTTGATCAAATTCGTGTAGACGATGACGGCGCGGTCCGGGCGACGCGTATTGCGCCCGCCGGGCGTGTAGTCATCGGAGCGGCGCGGCTTTTTCAAGGCCGTGTAGTTGGCGACCATGGAGTCGATGCTGCCGCCGGAGACGCCCCAGAAGAGCGCCGGTTCACCCAGCCGCGTGATGTCGTCGGGCGTGTGGATGTCGGGCTGCGCGATGATGCCCACGCGGTAGCCCACGTCCGCCAGCACGTGCCCGATGACGGCGACGCCGATAAAGGGACTGTCGATATAGGCGTCGCCCGTCACCAGGATCACGTCCAGCTGATCCCACTCCCGGGCCTCCATCTCTGTGCGCGTTGTCGGTAAGAACATCGTGACGCCATTGTCTCACATTCACAAAACTGCGTCAAGAGAAGAGAAAAGGGCTTTGCAAGGCATCTCACTATAATGTTTTGCGCGATTCAACACGCTCTCACGGAATGTGCTCAAGAATCCAAGATAACAACTCGTTCCTGGTTGCCCTGCCGGACGCAATTGCCACCGCAACGTCCTCCAGGGCCAGCGCCAGGCCGAGACCGGCGCCCCGCGCGTCACGCGCGTGGACGTCTTCACCACGGTAGAAGCGCTCCCAGAACAACCGTTCCACTGGACATAGAGCGGTAAGGCAAGCGTCCGATAGCACACCTTCCTTATTTCGACAATGTTAACTTCCGCTGCACGGCGGTTACCATGGTCAGTAGACCATGGGTCTACGAAAACCACGTGCTACGGCTGCAAAGTCGCCCTTCGGCGACTGAAAGGTAATCCGCGTAGGCGGATTTCGCAACTGTAACCGCGAATTCATTCGCCGGGATTTGAAGTTAACATTGTCAAGTTATTCATCATCATAAATCCATCTACTTGATCTGTTTAGTTATCCAAAAGAGCAGGTCATCTACAAGCTTTTCTGCTTGCGATATCTACAGCCATGCCCTCAACCGTTTCGTCGAGGAAAAGAAAAGGGGAACCTTGTTGCTACGGAGAAAAATCCGGGCCGATTAAGTTTGTGAGCATCAGGCACAACGCACTTGCAGATCGCACCAGACCGCGCGACAAAGTTCTCCGAGCATGATTCGAGAGGCCCCGGCTCGTGAACTTCGGCGAAAGTGCGTCGCACCTCAGAAGACTAAACAGATACTATTTTACTATTTCGGTCTCAGGCTGGGTGCTCTTTGGTGAGAATGGTTTTCATCACATCTTCGAGACAGGTTTCCCGTGAAGGAGCGAGCCGCGCTTGAGACCCAATATGCTTATGGTGAGGAAAGTTTTCCAATTGCGTGTGGTGTGGAGCGTTATCCCAGCCAATCTTCAACCGGTTGGATGATGAGAGCCAGTAATAACTGTAACGTTCCAGGGTTCGCCCCGTCCATTGTTCCGTCACGCGAAGGTTGGTACCGTCCTCCAAGTAGAGGATTAAACGCAGGGCTTCACCATCAAGTTCAAGTGGAACAAGGCGTTTCACGCGCGACCCGAATCGTGCGCTGATCTCTAATAGCCGTTCACGGGCCAGCACCAACTAACTCCCCGACGTAAAGCCCCTGTTCGGCAATCTTCTCCAGGGAAGCAATACGATCCACCGTCTCCTGCAACACCTCGGTCCAGTGCTGCCACATAATGTAGTCTTCGTGCATGTCATAACCAGCGTCATCCGGCAGCCCTTCGGCTTCGAGAGCCGCCAGCGTGGTATGATATTTCCCCTCAAAATGCCGCACCTTGCCTTCGGCCAAGAAACGCCGTTTTTGCAGATCCGATAGACGCAAGGCCACTCCGTGACTGATCACGCTGGCTTTTTCCTCAGGCGCCAATGTGGAAAAAAGCGCTTCAATCTGTTCTGCCATTATCTCTTGCGTCTTTTTCATGGCTGTCACCTCCCATATCCCAGGGGACCCATTACTCCATTTCTTTTCTTATTATACTTCACAGCAGGGCTAGAATCAAAGCCCAACGTCCTGGCGGTCATCACGATCGGTAGCCCCATTGAGCTCAAAATGATGGGGAAGGAGTAAGGTACGCTTCCAAAACGTCAAGTGGCGCCAGGGTATGGCAGGTCTCACACTTTCTACCCGGCCGCTGACGGGCCAGATCTCAAAACGCCGACGGGATTGTGCGCCGGCGGGTCATCAACGATGTTCCTGATCTCGCTTTGGAAGAAGATCATATTCCACAAGTGGAATGCTTTGGGCAATCTTCTTTCATTTTACACATCGCACCTCGGCAGCCACACAGTAAAGACGCTACCCTGCCCCAACGTGCTCTCCACACCAACGCGCCCGCCCATGGCTTCCGTCAACTCTTTGACCAGCGCCAGACCGAGACCGGCGCCCCGCGCGTCACGCGCGTGGACGTCTTCACCACGGTAGAAGCGCTCCCAGACGTGAGGCAGCGCGTTTGGCGGGATGCCCGCGCCGGTGTCGCGCACCTCCACGCGGACGGCGTCGGGTTCTGCGGCTGCCACAACGGCAACGATGCGGCCCGGATCGGTGTGGCGCAGGGCATTGCGCAGCAGGTAAGGATCCGCTCGAAGCGTCCCTCATCCACACAGACAGCGGGCAGGGTCGCCGGCACATCTATCACCAACTCAATCCGGTCGCGGTCCCAGGCCAACGGCGCCAGTGCCTCCACGCGGCGGCGGATGACGGGCGCCACAGATCAGTAGCTGCCAACTTCAGGGAGAGGCCCGCCGTTTCGGCCTGCGAGAGGGTGAAGAGATCGTCAATGAGACGTTGCAGGCGCACGACCTCGTCCTCCAGCACCGCCAGATCGCGGGCCAGCGCGTCCGGCGCTGCGTCTGCTTTCCGCTACAGCGATTCCAGATAGCCGCGCAGCGTGGCGACGGGCGTGCGCAGCAGCGCCCGCACCCGCGCGATCAGCTCCCGCATGCTGAAGGGCTTGGTCAGATAGTCGTCGGCGCCCACCTCCAGGCCGATGACCCGGTCGGCCTCCTCCTTGCGCGCGGTGAGCATCAGCACCGGCACCGGTGAGTCGGCGCGGATCTCGCGCAGTACCGTCAGCCCGTCCACCTTGGGCAGCATCCAGTCGAGGATCACCAGGTCGGGCGCGTGGCTGCGAAACATCTGCAGGCCGGTCGCCCCGTCCGCTGCCAGCAGCACCCGGTAGCCCGCGTCCTCCAGCTCGCGGCGGATAACGCGGGCTAGATCTTGCGCGTCCGCGACCAGCAGAATCGTCGGCATCGGTCAACGCGCTTCGCCCCGCGTGACGCCCTGCATGGTCAACGCCGCCAGGGCGAAGAAGATCACGGGCATCAGCATCACCATGCCGTAGTTGCCGGAGCGCTCGATGACAAAACCGTTGAGCGTCGGCCCGGCGATGGCTGCCAGCTGCGAGGCCAGATAGTAAAAGCCGGTGTAGGTGCCGATGGTGGCGTCGCTCTCTGCGGTGTCAATGACCATGGGCAGCGAGTTGATGTTCACCAGCGACCAGGCCAATCCCCCCACCCCTAGCAGCACGCCGATGATGGTGGCGTTGGGCGTAAAGTAACCGATAGCCAGCAATCCGGCGAAGATCAACAGGCCCAGGGTGATGGTGCGTTTGCGGCCCAACCGGGCAGCAATGTAACCGCTGGGGATGGCGAAGAGGATGAAGGTCACATAGGCCACACTGCCCAACAGCGCCGCGCGGTTCTCAGTGATCTTGAGGACGTTGACGCCGTAGGAGGTGAAAAAAGTCTCAATGGCATTGTATCCCACGAACCAGAGAAAGATAGAGAGCATCAGTAAAAAGAGGCTCTGGCGGGATTCCGGTGCGACGCGGCGCAGATTCTTGACCACGCCCAGCCCCACGTCCTCCTCGCGCGCTTCGCCCGGGTCGGCGAGCTGGCGCGGTTCCTTGACAAAGAAGACCAGCATTAACAGCGCGGCGAGCATCAGCACCCCGGCGATGATAAAGGGCAGGGCGATGTCTAGCGCGTAGAGCTGGGCGCCCACCAGCGTGATAATCACACCGCCCAGGCCGCCCATCAGGTTGATGATGCCGTTGGCCTGGCTGCGCAGCGGCGAGGGCGTAAGATCGGGCATCAGCGAGATCACGGGCGTGCGGAAACCAGCCATCGCCGTGATATAAACGCCCACGGCAACGATGAAGAGCGCCAAGGGCTGAAGAAGATCCGCCGTCATACCGCTGATCTCGGAAGGAATCGCTTTCACGATGACAGGGATGAACAGGAAAGCGACAATGGAAATGGGCGCCAGGACGACAATGAAGGGCTTGCGCCGCCCCAGGCGCTTGACCCAGATCCGGTCGCTCCACATCCCCACGAGAGGGAGCAGGAAGAGCGCCACGATGTTATCCAATGTCATGATAAAGCCGGTCCACGTCGCGCCCAGGCCGAAGCCGTTGGCCCGCGTCGCCGTCTCGAAGGCCGGGTTACCCGCCTGCAGGAAGATGGGCACGTAATCGTTGTACAGCTTCCACATCACGCTGAGGCCGAAGAAGCCAAAACCGATGAGGAAGGTCTTGCCGAAATCCAGTTTAGGGGATGATGCTTTATTCACGGTTCACCTCGCTATGGGTCAATCAATGATCAGAACGTGGGTAGATGCTCAAACACTCCATAGAGAAAGTATACGAGAAACAGTAATTTCGCCAAGCGCGTGATCCAGCACCCGTCAAATTTGACAAAGTACTCACCCTGTGATATAGTCTCTCCAATTTAGGAAAATCATGACTATGCAAACTTATCTTGGGACGAACGGGAAGAACCAGTGGCCTCGGCCGACCTCCACGAGGAGGGCCGGTTAGCGAGGCTTGGGATTTCCAAGCAAGCAGCGTAGAACTCGCCAGCTACCGGCCCACGGTAAGCTGGCTTTTCACTGTAAAGGTTGAATTGATGGCATTGAAGACAATAGCATTGAAGACAATGACCTTGAAGACAATGACCTTAAAGACAATGGCCTTGAAGACAATGGCCTTGAAGACAATGGCCTTGAAGACAATAGCATTGAAGACAATGGCCTACCCGGCCCCTATTTGGCAGAATCAGCGGCCGAATCCCCTTTGGGAGGACGGTTAGTGCCGCATAGCTAGCTAGCGTGCAACCGGCCTTCCAAAATGCGGAAGGCCGGTTTTTTTGTTGCAAGGCAAACAAAAAGGAGGTGGAAAAAAGAACTTAATCCACAACGGGTCAACATTCGATACGTGCTATTTTCATCTTTATACTAAAAAAGGAGTCAAGCCATGTGCAAGCGGTTGGATACGGACATCAGTGAACGAAAACTGGAATGGACTCCCATCGCACAGGCACCCCGCTCTGGAATCCAGGAAGGGCTCAAAGACGTCGTCATCACGCAGAGCAAGATCAGCCAGGTGGATGGTAAGAGCGGTAGCCTCAGCTACCGGGGCATTGAGGTCACCGAGCTGGCGGAACATTCCACGTTCGAGGAGACGGTTTATCTGCTGTGGATCGGCGATCTGCCCACACGACCTCAGTTGGAACGCTTTAAGGCCGAACTGGTCGAGCAGCGTCCCATCGACGAGCACATCTGGGGCCTGCTCACCCACTTACCCAACCGCGCCACCCCCATGGACGCGCTGCGCACCGCCGTCTCGGCCCTGGCCTGCAGTGACACCGACAACGGCGAGCGCACGCAGGCAGCCAACATCCACACAGCCATCGACCTGACGGCTAAGCTGCCCACCATCGTCACGACGTACTACCGGCACCTCAATTGGAAGGTACCCGTCACACCAGATCCTGAACTGGATCACGCGGCCAACTTCCTCTACATGCTCCACGGGGAGCGGCCCACCGAGATGGAAACCCGCATTATGAATGTGGTGATGCTGCTCATGGCCGAGCACGGCCTCAACGCCTCCACCTTTTCGGCGCGCGTCACCGCCTCGACCTTGTCGGACATGTACGCCGCCATCACCTCGGCCGTCGGTACGCTGAAGGGCCGGCTGCACGGCGGCGCCAACCGGCGCGCCATGGAAATGCTGCTGGACATCGGCGACGTGAGTAATGCCGAGGCGTACATCGACGCTGCCCTGGCCGAGGGAGAGCGCATCATGGGCTTCGGCCACCGCGTCTATCGCCATACGGCCGATCCTCGCTCGTATATCCTTAAGCGCATGCTGCGCGAGTATTGTCAAGGAACGGATAACGAAGATCTCTATGACCTGGCTAGCATCGTGGCCGACCTGATGGAGGCCAAGAAAGGCCTCTATCCCAACGTCGATTTCTACACCGCGCCGCTTCTCTATCTGCTCGACATTCCCCTGGAACTCTTCACGCCCATCTTTGCCATCAGCCGCGTGCCTGGCTGGACGGCGCAAGTCATGGCCCAATATGCGCATAACCGGCTGCTGCGGCCTTTGGCCGAGTACGTGGGAGCCCACAAACGTCCCTACATCCCTATAGATCAACGGATGTAGCGGATTAAATGGATTGGCTGAGGGGTCAATTGACCATCTGACTAAACGACGACCAGACTTCATACGGAGGCCAAACGCATGCCACGAAATCTCACGCAGAAACTTATCGCTGACCATCTCGCCGGGGGCGACATGGCTCCCGGCGAGGAAATCGCGCTGCACATCGACCGGACGCTGACGCAAGATGCCACGGGCACCATGGCCTGGCTGGAGTTCGAGGCGCTGGACGTGCCGCGCGTGCGCACGGAATGCTCCGTCAGTTACGTGGACCACAATATGCTCCAGACCGATTTCCGCAACGCCGACGACCACCGCTACTTGCAGAGCGTCGCGGCCAAGTACGGCGCCTATTTCTCGCGGCCCGGCAACGGGATCTGCCACCAGGTCAATCTGGAGCGCTTCGCTGTGCCCGGCACCACGCTCTTAGGCTCCGATAGCCACACGCCCAACGCGGGCGGCGTGGGTGCGCTGGCCATCGGTGCGGGCGGACTCGACGTGGCCGTCGCCATGGCCGGGCGCCCTTTCTACCTGACCATGCCCCGCGTCGTCGGGGTGAAGCTGACGGGCGAACTGCGCCCGTGGGTCACAGCCAAGGACGTGATCCTGGCGCTGCTACAGCGGCTCTCCGTCAAGGGCGGCGTTGGCAAGGTGGTGGAGTACTATGGTCCGGGCGTCGCCCCGCTCACCGTCGATGAGCGGGCTACGATCTGTAACATGGGCGCGGAGCTGGGTGCCACGTCCTCTATTTTCCCCAGCGACGAGCAGACGCGCGCCTATCTCGCGGGTCAGGGTCGCGTCGATGACTGGCGCCCGCTGACAGCCGATGCCGGCGCCACCTACGACGAGACGATAACGCTGGATCTGAGCGCGCTGGAGCCCCTGGTCGCCCAGCCCTCCAGTCCCGACAACGTCGTGCCTGTGGCAAAGATCGCCGGGCTGCCCGTGGCCCAGGTCTGCGTGGGATCATGCGTCAACTCCTCCTACGAGGATCTGATCCACGTGGCCGACGTCCTCAAAGGCAAACAGATCCACCCCGACGTCAGCTTTACCGTGACGCCGGGGAGCCGCCAGGTGCTCACCATGCTGACGGATTCGGGCGCGCTGGCCGATCTGGTGGCGGCGGGTGCGCGGGTGCTGGAAGCCGCCTGCGGTCCCTGCCTGGGGATGGGTCAGGCGCCGCCGACGGGCAGTGTCACGCTGCGCTCCTTCAACCGCAACTTCAAGGGGCGCAGCGGCACGGCCGACGATCAGAGCTATCTTGCCAGCCCGGAGACCTGTGCAGCCAGCGCGCTGCGTGGCGCGCTCACCGATCCGCGCACGCTGGACGAGACGCCCAACACGCTCCCTCCAACGCGCTTCCCCATCTCCGATAACATGATCGTGCCCCCGACCAACGGTTCGGACGGAGTCGAGGTCGTGCGTGGCCCCAACATCAAGCCCGTGCCGCTGGCCGATCCGGTGCCGGAGACGGTTGCGGGCCGCGTGCTATTGAAGGTCGGCGACAACATCACCACCGATCACATTATGCCGGCCGGCGCGAAGATCCTGCCCTTGCGCTCCAACGTCCCCGCCATCGCCGAGTACGTCTTCTGGCGTGTTGATCCCGACTTTGTGGATCGCGCCAGGGAATGGGGCGGCGGCGTGATCGTCGGCGGCGAGAACTACGGGCAGGGCTCCAGCCGGGAACACGCGGCGCTGGCGCCCCTGTATCTGGGCGTGCGGGCGGTGCTGGTCAAGTCCTTCGCCCGCATCCACCAGGATAACCTGGTCAACTTTGGGATCTTGCCGCTCACCTTCATTGACCCGGGGGATTACGAGAGCCTCCAGCAGGGGGACGAGTTGGTCATTCCCGATGCGCGAACGGCGCTAAGCGATGGTCGGTTACTCGCCATTCATAATCGGACGCAGGAGCAGGCCTACACCGTGAGCCATCATCTGTCACCGCGCCAGATCAAGATTCTGCTGGCGGGCGGATTGCTGAACTACGTACGAAATCGTTCGTAGTCAGGCACGAAGCCTAAGCGGAGTGCCGTGGACGCGACTCCGCGGGCGCTTGCCCTGTAGGTTAATACCCAGAGGCTTCGTCGCTAACTACAAACCCAGAAAATGGGGGAGAGAGGCATCATGACTTACACCGTAACCCTGATTCCCGGCGACGGCATCGGCCCCGAGGTCACCACGGCAGCGCGGCGGGTACTGGACGCGACCGATGTCGCCATCGAGTGGGACGTGCAGAGAGCCGGCGCGGGCGTGATGGACGTCGAGGGCACGCCGCTGCCAGAGCGCGTGCTGGCGTCGATCCGCGCGACCGGCGTCGCGCTCAAAGGGCCGATCACCACACCCGTGGGCAGCGGCTTTCGCAGCGTCAACGTCGCTATTCGCAAGGCGCTGAGCGTCTACGCTAACGTTCGCCCGGCGCGGACGCTGCCCGGCATCCCCAACGCGCGCGAAGGCGTCGATCTTGTCGTCGTGCGGGAGAATACCGAGGGGCTCTACGCGGGCATCGAGCACGACGTCATCCCCGACGTGGCTGCCGAGTCTATCCGCGTCATAACGCGGGCAGCCAGCGCGCGCGTGGTGCGCTTCGCCTTCGAGTACGCGCGGGCCAATGGGCGCCAGCAGGTCACCGCCGTGCACAAGGCCAACATTCTCAAGCAGACCGACGGGCTTTTCCTGCGCGTGGCCCATGAGGTCGCGGCGGAGTATCCTGACGTCGCGTTCCAGGATCTGATCGTCGATAACGCCTGTATGCAGCTGGTGCAGCGACCCGAGGCCTTCGACGTGCTGGTGCTGCCCAACCTCTACGGCGACATCGTCAGCGACCTTTGCGCCGGGCTGGTGGGCGGACTGGGCGTGACGCCGGGCGCCAACCTGGGCGACGAGTTGGCTGTCTTCGAGCCGGTGCACGGCTCCGCGCCGGACATTGCAGGCCAGGACAGGGCCAATCCGACAGCGGCAGTGCTCAGCGGCGCGCTGCTCCTGCGTCATTTGGGTGAGACCGAGGCGGCGGCCCGGGTCGAAGCGGCGGTACGCACGGTGATTGCTGAGGGAAAGCACGTCACTGCCGATCTACATCCCGAATCCGCCGTGGGCACAGTAGAGATGGCCGCGGCTATCTCCGACGCCGTTCGTAGTTAAACACGTAGGCGCAGCCGGAGCGCCATCCGCGCGGTCAACGCGACTCCCCACCGAGGGGCTGCGTCGCTGACTACGAACGACAATCGTAAATCGTCAATCCAAAATCCCCAATCGATTGGCAATCCCCGCCACTTTTGGTATCATGCTTCACACGGAGGCATGATATATGAACCAACTCACCGCACTATTCAAGACCATGCGGCCCAGACAATGGGTCAAAAATGGCTTCATCTTCGCCGCACTGGTCTTTGACGTCAAGTTTTTTAACCCGACCTATCTCTTGCACACGATCCTGGGCTTTGTGCTCTTCTGTCTCGTGTCGGGCGTCGTCTACACAATGAACGACCTGGTCGATATTGAGAAGGATCGTGCCCATCCCAAGAAACGCTACCGGGCACTCCCATCGGGCGAGCTTTCATCCGGTGTGGCCCAGGTCGCCGTGGTCGTCCTCAGCATCGGTACGCTGTTGCTGGGCGCGTGGCTTTCCAGGGGATTCGCCCTCATCCTGGGTAGCTATCTCGTCCTACAGATCGCGTATTCCTTTATTCTGAAGAACGTGGTGCTGCTGGACGTGATGACCATTGCGACGGGCTTCGTGCTGCGCGTGGCGGCGGGCGTGCCGCTGGTCAACGCGGAGCGCTTCTCGCCCTGGCTCTACATCTGCACGACGCTGCTGGCGCTCTTTCTGGGCCTGGGCAAACGCCGGGGCGAGCTGGTGTTACTGGGCGAAGAGGCCGGTAATCACCGCGAGAGCCTCAACCATTACACGATCCCGCTTCTGGATCAGCTGATCAGCCTGGTGACCTCGTCGACCATCGTGGCCTACGCGCTCTACACATTCTCGGCGCCCAACCTGCCTGCGAATCACGCCATGATGCTGACCATCCCCTTCGTGATTTACGGGCTTTTTCGTTATCTCTACCTCGTGCACGCCAAGGGGATCACGCTGGCGCCGGACGAAGTGCTGCTCACCGATCATCCGCTGCAGCTGGACATTGTGCTCTGGGGCGTGGCGGCGGCGGGCATCCTCTACCTGGGAATGTAGCCGTGGTCGCCCATCACGCCGAGGGCAGCGCGGCGGGCAAAGTCATCGTCTGCGGCGAGCACAGCGTGGTCTACGGGCGGCCCGCCATCGCCGTGCCGGTGAGCGACCTGCGGGTGCGGGCGCGCGTCGAGACTGCGCCGCCCGGCAGCGGCTTCCGCATCGTCGCCGCCGATCTGAATGAGGCGCTAGCGCTTAACACAGCCCCATCTGATCACCCGCTGGCGGCCATCGTCCGGCTGACGCTGGCGCATCTGGGCGCGGACGCGCCTGACGCCGTGCTCACCGTGCGCTCCGATCTACCCATCGGCGCAGGGCTGGGCAGCGGCGCCGCCGTCTCCGTGGCTGTCGTGCGCGCGCTGGCGGCGTCCCTGAAGCGCAAGATCGCCGTGGACACCATCAGCGTGCTCACCTATGAGGTTGAAAAAATTCATCACGGGACGCCCAGCGGCATCGACAACACCGTGGTCGCCTGGGAGCGCCCGGTTTACTTCGTGAAAGGATCGCCACCGGAGGTCTTTACCATCGGCGCGCCGTTTCGCCTGCTGATCGCCGACAGCGGCATCGGCGGCTCGACGCGGGCAGCCGTAGCAGGCGTGCGACAGCGGTGGGAGCGGACACCAGAGGCTTACGATGCGCACTTCGACCGCATGGGGGGTATCGCCGACGCCGCCCGGCGCGCTATCGAGAAGGGCAACCTCGCTCAATTGGGAACGCTGCTCGACGAGAACCACGGGCTGCTGCAAGAGATCGGTGTCTCCAGCCCGATGCTGGATCGCATGGTGACCGCGGCGCGCGAAGCGGGCGCGCCGGGTGCGAAACTGACCGGGGCTGGCATGGGCGGGAATGTCATCGTGCTGACGCCCGAAGCGCGAGTTGCGTCGATCCGCCGTGCGTTGCACGAGGCCGGCGCCACGCACATCTGGCAGACCACCGTAGGAGGTTAGCATGAGCGAGTACGTGCAGGTCATCACCACCGTTGGCTCTAAAGAGGAAGGCCAGCAGATCGCGCGGGCGCTGGTCGAGCGTAGGCTCGCCGCGTGCGTGCAAATCATCGGGCCGATAACCAGCGTCTACTACTGGCAAGGCGCTATTGAGGAGAGCGAGGAATGGCTCTGCCTCATTAAGTCCACGCGGACGCGCTACGCCGAGATTGAGGCCGCGATTCGAGCGCTGCATAGTTACGAGACGCCGGAGATCCTCGCGGTGCCCGTCACGGCAGGCTGTGCCGCTTATCTGAGCTGGCTGGACGCTGCTGTTATCGACGAGGACGCCGGTGCCTGATAGCCTGGTCTTCATCAAGCTCGGCGGCTCGCTGATCACGGACAAGCGCCGGCACGAGACACCGCGCCGAGACGTGCTGCAGCGCCTGGCGAAGGAGTTACAGGCGGCCCGCGAGGCGGATCTCGCGTTGCGCATCGTGCTGGGACACGGCTCCGGCTCCTTCGGGCATTGGGAAGCGAGCCGGTACAACACGCAGAACGGCGTCCGAACCTCGGAGGGATGGCGCGGCTTCGCCCGGGTGAGCGCCGCCGCCTCGCGATTGAATCGCCTGGTGACCGACACGTTTCTGGACGCGGACGTCCCCGTGTTGAGCCTCCAACCTTCGGCGTCAGCGCGGGCCGAAAGCGGCAAGATCGTCGCGTGGACGCTAGATCCCATCCGTCAGGCGCTGGACGAGAATCTGGTGCCGTTGATCTTCGGAGACGTGGCCTTCGACCGCACCAAAGGCGGCACAATCCTCTCCACTGAGACCCTGCTCGCTCACCTGGCGACGGTGCTCCAGCCACAGCGCGTGCTGCTGCTGGGCAACGCGCCCGGCGTGCTCGACGACCAGAAGCGCGTTATCCCGCTGATCACGCCGCAGACCTATCCCGAGATTTCGCGTTTTCTTCGTGGCTCCGCTCACGTGGACGTCACCGGTGGGATGTTGGATAAAGTCGAACAGATGCTGGCGCTCGTCCAACGCATCCGTGGTTTGCGCGTCTGGATTCTGACCGGACGCGAGCCCGGCAATCTATATCGCGCGCTCCTGGCGCCGCAGACTATCACCGGCACGCGCATCGAAGACGCTTGAGTCAGGAAGAAGTCAGGCTTCGAGTTTACCGGTCAGCTCAACACCCTCGTGGATAGCCAGCGTCATTTCAATCCGCCCGCGCAAAGGCGAGGAGCTCGTCGAAATCCGCAGTCGCCAGGCCGATGAGGCGGTCGGCGCCGCCGTAGTAGACGTAGACCGTGTCGTCCACCACGGGATTCGCCGTCGAGAAAATCACGTTGGGCACGTCCCCCTTGATCTCCCAGACCTCTTCCGGTTCCATGATGAAAGGCTCAGGGCGGGCGATCACGCGGGTAGGATCATCAAGATCAAGCAAACAGACGCCCAGCCGGTAGACGTGGTCGAAGTCGTAGGCGTGGTAGATGACGAGCCAGCCGTGCTCCGTCTCGATGGGCACGCCGCCGGAGCCCACCCGCTGGGCGTCCCAGTGATCGGGGCGCGGTGACATCACCTCCGTGAAGTCGCCCCACTGCTCGAGGTCGTCACTGTAGGCGAGCCAGATGGAGGGCGGGCGCCGGTGAAAGGAGACGTAGCGTCCGTTGATCTTGCGGGGGAAGAGGACGTGGTCCTTGTTGTCCTCTCCCTTCACCAGGGAGCCCAGACGGTGCCAGGTGATGAGGTTGATACTCTCGGCGAACATGGGCGTGATCCCCAGCGAAGAATATGCCGTGTAGGCCATGATGAAACGGCCCTCGTCCATCAGATAGGTCACGCGCGGATCTTCGACGCCCCAGCTCTCCCACGCGTCCTTAGGCGAGAGGATGGGATCGCGCAATCGATTGAAGTGGACGCCGTCCTCGCTCACGGCGTAGCCGATACGGCTGACGTAGTCCAATCCCTGAGCGCGGTAGAAGAGGTGGAAGAGTCCCTGATAGTAAACGACCCCGCAGTTAAAGACGTTCAGTGCTTCCCACGCGTTGAGGGGATTGGGCGTGAGAATCGGATTCTCCGGATGGCGTTGAAGTTTCATCGTTCCTCCCTAAAAACTGTCCAAAGTCGCACGTTCACACGTTCCCACGTTCCCACGTTCCCACGTTCCCACGTCACTTTCATCCGTGGCGGCAGGCCTCGAGGAGGGTCTCGACGGGCGCCTGCGCCAGGCACATGACCTGGTCCGCCGCGCCGTAGTAGACTTTCAACTCGCCGTCGGGCTCCAGGACGGCGGCGCAGCTAAAGACGACGTTGCCCACGTTGCCCAAGAAGTCCTCGGGCATGCGGGGGGAGAGGATGGCCTCGCTCGCCCGGCCCACCACGCGCCAGGGCTCCTCCAGATCCAGCAGGATGGCTCCCAGACGGTAGAGCCCGCCGGCCGCCGTCCCCCGCACACCGTGGTAGATGACCAGCCAGCCCTCGGGCGTCCGAATGGGCGGCGCGCCGGGCCCCAACTTCACCGCGTCCCACTTCCGCGGGCGCGTCCGAAAGACGGGGCGCGGATCGCCCCAGTAGACGAGGTCGGGCGAGAAGCTGATCCAGGTGTCACCCCGCCGCGTGGTCTGGGTCATGGGGCGGTCGAGTTTGGCGTAGCGCCCGCCGATCCTCTCGGGGAAGAGGACGACGTCCTTGTTCTCGGGCAGGGTGATGATGGCGACCCGCTCGTAGCTCTCGAAGTCCTCCGTCCGCGCCAGGCAGGTGACGTTGTCGTGCTCGGAGTAGGCCACGTAGGTGACGTAGTAAGCACCCTCCAGCGGCGTGATCCGCGGGTCCTCCAGGCTGAAGTGCTCCACGGCGGCGAAGGGCGGGAGATCGGTGGGCAGCAGGGCGGGGGCGGGATCGGGCCGGAAGTGCAGCCCGTCGTCGCTGCGGGCCAGCCAGAGGGAGGAGGAGCCGGTGAGATCTTCCACCCGATTTAGCAGTAGGTATTGCTCCCCGAACTTGCAAGCCCCGGCATTGAAAACCGAGTTGACGGGCACGGGAAAGTCCGCCGCCGTCAGAATGGGATTTCCTTCGTAACGTCGCAACAGATGTGTCTCTAGCATGTCATCCCTCCCTCAGCCTCAGAGCGCTCGCGCTTCCACACCTGATGGGACTCCAATCGTTCCCGAACGGTCCACGTGCCCAGTAGGGCGGTGAAACCCGGGACACCGAAGACCATCGGCACGACGAAGCGCAGGCTCAACACACTTATCATGAGCGTCAACCCACCAAAGATCAACGTATAACCTGGAAACGCCAGCAGGGAATAAAGGCCGTTACGCAGTGCGAGAAACAGCGACTTGCGCTCCTGCTCCATAAGGTAGGGCAAAGTATAGAATTGAACGAGGAGCCATACGACAACTAGAACGACTGAGAGTCCCACCAGTAGTCTGCCCGCAAAGCCCGCTAACTGGCCATAGAACCAAAAGTTGGCGTAGATGAAAAGAGCGGCGATGGTGTTGACACCGAACCACACCCAACCCGTCACAAAATAGCGCCACGCGCCTTTGATCATCCCTTGGGGGCCCAGACTTCTGCCGTAGGTGAGGTGGTGGGCCACGTGATAGAAACCCAACGTTGCGGGCGGCCCCAGCACTACGGTAAGCCATGCCAGGATAAGCAACAGGCCGCAGGCGAGCCAGTTGACCCAATCATCCCACCAGGCACGAAAAGCCTCAATGAATATGTGCACGAAAGAGGATTCAGTGTTCACCGTCACTTTTCCTCCCAGGTCACGTCACCGCTAAGCGCATCGTAGCAGAGCGTAAGCACGCCGTCCGCGCTGTGGGTGTGCCGCTTACAGAGCAGGCGCGGGGTGATCTTGAAAGCGTCGATAATCGCCTGCCGATCTGCTTTCGTACCGGCAAAAGTGACCTTGAGGATATGCTCTCCCTGCGTCAGCGGCACCGGCTCGTCGAAAAGCCGCTCCAACCAGAGGTAATCGCGGTCGGGGGAAACGGCTTGCGGCACGATAACCTTGAGCCCCTCGTCCAGAGAAACGGCAAAGGCGACATCTTCGGGGGTCTGCTCAATCTCCCCCTCGAATTGCGCAGCCGGTGAGAGCTGGCCTACAAAATCCAGGGGCGCCAGATTACCGGGCGTGTCGGGATCGAGCCCCGTCCAGGTCATGAAGCCGCCCGTGAAACCGATCCCCGCCTCGAAGCGCATCCGCTTCGCCTCGGCGGGCTCCAGCCGGTTGAGGCTCTCCAGGGGCAGCGCCGCCTCGTAGACGTAGCCGTCGTCGGTAGGCTCCCAGGCGAGTTCGGCGCCGGGCAGGAAGGACTGCGCCACCCAGTTCCAGACCTGGGGACCGTCGGGGGTCTGGGCCAGGGTCAACTTCACGTCGATGCGCTCCCCGCGCCCCCGGGTGTCGAGGTAGAGCCAGAGGGTATCGCCGCGCCAGACCGAAGGCCCGGTCTGCTCCTGGACGTGCTTGGGATCGCGGACGCGGGCCGCGACGTAGAGGTGGCTCTCGTCCCACATCCAATAGAGGGTGAAGCCGGCCTCCTTGGGGCCGGGCCAGGCGGCGGCACCCCGCAGGATCTGCCCCCGCTCGTCGATCTCGAGGGGCTGGGCTGCGTCCCACTCCGCAAGGTCACCGTCGATGGTGACGGGACCGGGGGCGCGCAGGGCGGCGGCGATGGGCTCGGGTTTGGGCGCCGCCCGGCGCAGGTGGGAGACAGAGATGACGTACTCCCCCTCCGTGGGCACGTTGAAGGGGACGGCGACGACGTCGCCCTCGTCGAGGGCGTAGTAGCGGTCGTTGGAGAAGCGCGCCTCTCCCGTCCAGCCCCGCCGCCCGTACTCCGCGTCGCCCTCCAACTCCTCCCCGCTCTCCATCTCCACGACGACGATGGGCGGCGTCTCCACTGCCCGGTAGTCGAGGTAGGGAGCGGCGAGGGACTCCTCGTCGACGAGCATGAGGGCGTAGAGGGCCTCGATGGTGGATTCGGCGCCCGCATTGCGGTTGACCTGCACAGCGTTGGGCCCGCCGATGCCGTCGAAGCAGCGTCCCGTCTCGGGATCGTACATCTGCACTGCCGCCATGTTGTTGCCGAAGAACCAGGAGGCCGCCAGCCCGGCGTAGCGCGCGTAGCGCTCCTCGCCGGTGGCCTCGTAGAGCGACCAGAAGCCGGAGGTGATGACCTGCGTCCCGTAGGCGATCTGCCCGCCCCACTTGGGCAGGGGCAGCATCTCGTTGAGGAAGCGGGTGGCGAGGAGGCGCACGAAGAAGAGGTCGGCGCCCTCCTGGGCCGACTCGATCCAATCCTCCCGCTCCAGGAGGCGCCCGGCCTCCGCGAGGGCGTGCACCTGGTGGCTGCCCCAGGCGTGCCAGAGGACGAGGGATGTGGAGGTCGAGGGGTAGGCGCCGTAGGGATAGACCCCGGCCTCGCCCAGCTGGTAGGCGGCGACGCCGTTGGCGAGATTGGTGAGCAGCTGGCGCGTCTGGCTATTGGGCTCCACCTCGTAGTAGGCGGCGAGGCCCAGCACGGCCAGCGCCGAGAGGTCGGAACCGTTGTGGAGCAGCCAGGCGGGCACCCGCACGCCGTGGAGCTCACCGTAGGCGCCCACGGGGCCGAGGTTCCGGCGGAGGGCGTCCTCACCCAGCAGGTAGTGCTCCTGCAGCCGGGCGGCGTAGTCGGGGTCGAGCTCGCGGAAGAGGGCGTAG
This sequence comes from Anaerolineae bacterium, assembly GCA_034437255.1. Classification (GTDB taxonomy): domain Bacteria; phylum Chloroflexota; class Anaerolineae; order B4-G1; family SLSP01; genus G713. Next base: position 4,500 of record DAOTUH010000149.1, on the reverse strand, counting down.
CCCCGGGCCAGGGCCCACTGGCCTCGCGCGGCCCACCAGTTCCAGGACTTGTAGCTGGTGCGCCCCTCCCGATTGAGGGTCCCCTCGCGGTCGAAGACGAAGTTGTAGTACTCGCCATCGTCGGCTTGCAGAGCCATCACGAAGTTGAGGCTGGCCCGGGCCAGCTCCAGCGCCCGCTCGTCCGCCGTGCGCGCGTAGAAGTCGAGGAAGACGAGGGCGGCGCGGGCCACGTCGTCGACGGCGGCGATCCCCTCCCCCGAGGCGTCCACCCAGTAGTAGTCGGGATACTCCGAGTAGATGTGCACCAGCGCCACGGGCTCACCACCCCACTCCACGATCTCCGTCAACCGCTGGAGGTGGGCCAGGTTGATGATCCCGGCGCGCAAGGGCGCAGTCACCGGATCGGGGCGCGGGATGGGGGTGGCGACGGAGGTGGGGGTCACGGCAGCCTCCGTTGAGGTCGAGGTGCGCGGCGCCATCCCCGTGGGAGACGGCATCGTCGCCGACCCCCCGCATCCGCCCAGGAGGGCGACAAGTACCGGCAACCAGAGAAGGCTTCGCAATCGGAGCATGGTTCTTTCATCCTTTCACCGCGCCGACCTGCAACCCCTCGATGAAATAATCCTGTGCGAGGAAGAAGAGGGTCAGAATAGGGGCCGACATCACCACGGACATCGCCATCATGTAGTGCCACTTCGGCGCCTCCTTAGAAAGGGACTCCTGGAAAAACTTGAGAGCCACCGACATGGGGAAGAGCTGCGTCGTGTTCAGGTAGATGAGCGGCCCCTGGAAGTTATTCCAGTTGGCTTGAAAGATCATCACGCCCAGGGCCAGAAGCGCCGGCTTGATCAAGGGGAGCATGATGAAGTAGTAGATTTGCATGGTGTTGGCGCCGTCGATGATGGCAGCCTCCTCCATCTCCCGCGGAACGGTGAGGAAGAACTGCCGCAGCATGAAGACAGCCCAGGCCCCTCCGCCAAACCAGATGGGAATGACCAGGGGATCGTACGTGTTGATGCGGCCCAACCAACGCCAGATGATGAAAATGGGGATGAGGGTGATGATGCCCGGGAGCATCATCGTCGAGAGCATGACCAGGAAAAGGGTATCGCGGCCCGGAAAGCGGAAACGCGCGAAGCCGTAGGCGACAAGCGTCACAGCGAGGAGCTCCGCGGTCATCGCCAGAACGGTGATGAAGAGCGTATTGCCCAGGATGCGCCAGAACGTCAGTCCCGGCGCGATGGAACTCAACTCCCGGAAGGCCTGGGGGTAGTTCTCCCAAACCACGGGGTCGGGGATCCATTGGATGGGCCAGCCAAAGAGCTGGCTCTCGGTCTTGAGCGAGGTGGAGATCATAAAGGCGAAGGGCACGAGCACGAAGAGGGAGAAGAGGGCCAGCAGGAAGTAGGTAAGACCCTTGCTCAATGCCTTACGCATCTTGGGATCCAGAACGGGATCGCGTACTTCCAACTCTGCTTCTGTCATGATTACCCCCTAACGCTTTTCGCCGGCGTAGAAGACCCAGAGCGCCGACGACCGGAAGACGAACAGCGTCAAAATGAGAATGATCACCAGCAGGAACCAGGCCATCGCCGAAGCGTAGCCCATGTGACGGAAAGAGAAGGCCTCCTGGTAGATACGGACGTTGAGGAAGGTGCCGGCGCGCTGCGGGATGCTGACGAAGAAGGCCACGGTGAAGACCTGCAAGGCGCCAATGATACCGGTGACGACGTTGTAGAACATGGTGGAGCTGAGCATGGGGAGGGTCACGTGCCAGAACTTCTGCCAGTTGTTGGCACCGTCCAGATCGGCGACCTCGTAGAGCTGCCGGGGGATGTTCTTGAGGCCCGCCAGCAGGATGACCGAGTTGGTGCCAAAGACGCCCCACATCCCCATGATGACGAAGGCCGGCAGGACGAGGTCAGGGTCGGTGAACCAGGCCAGGGGCTCCATGTTGAGCAGCCCGTAGATGGGGCTGAGGATGAAGTTGATGAGACCGGAACGGGGGCTGAACATCCAGCGCCAGAGCAGCACGACGGCAGCCGTGGGCAGGACGGCAGGGAGATAGTAGATGGTCCGCCAGACACCGATGCCTTTGACGTCGCGGTTGAGGAGCAAGGCGACGCCCAAGGAGCCGGCCAGACCCAGAGGGACGTTGAAGAACGCGTAGAGCAGAGTGAGCCGCAGGGAGCGCCAGAATTGACGGTCTTTGGTGAACATCTTCACGTAGTTGGCCACCCCAACCCACTCCGGCGGCTGGAAGATGTTGTATTCGGTGAAACTGAGGTAGAAAGAGCGCAGGAAGGGATAGAGGGTCCAGATAAGAAAGCCCAACAACCAGGGCAGAATCAGCGTGTACCCCGTCGCCGCCTCCCGCTTGACGCCCAGGAAGATCAAGAGCTTATTCACGACGATCATCAGGATCATGATCCCCCCACCGACGAGGGTCCAGCGCCAGAAGGTTTCGAAGTAGCTCTCCCAGGCAGGTACGTCCATCGCTTCCTCCTTTCGAGAAGGGTGGAGGCGAAGCCGGTGGTTCCCCGACCTCGCCTCCACAAGCCTATCTACTGCGGCAGCAGTGCCTCCAGCTCCGGCTTGACCTCTTCGGCCAGCTCAGCAGCCGTCCCCTCGTCGTGGAAGAGAGGATCCATGAACTGCCCCCAGAAGATGCTGTCCCACTCCTGGTGCTGCGGGATGATGTTGAAGGCGCGCATGTAGGGCACGGCCTCGGCGATGGCCTCGGCGCTATCGGCCTTGCGCGGCTCGATCTCGGCGATCATCTCGGCGGTTGCCAGGGATTCACGCGGCGGCACGATCTTCCAGTGGTGGATGCCGTCGGTCAACAGAACCAGCGCCTCGTAGGCGGCGTCGGGGTTGTCGGTGTCGGCGGCGATGACGGTGGAGGCGTTCCAGGCGAAGGTGTCGCGGGCCGCGGGCCCAGCGGGCACGGCGACGACGCCCACGTCCAGACCCTCGACGCGGTCGAGGTCGTCGGCGGCGCCGCCCATGAACATGGCAATCTTGCCGGCCTTGAACATCTCTCCGAAGCCCTGCTCCTGGATCACAGCCTCGGGCGGGGTGTGCACGTCGTCGTAGATCATGTTGCTGTAGAACTCAAAGCCCTCGATGGCTTCAGGGGAGTCGATGGGCACGCTGGTGAGATCCTCGGAGATAACGTCGCCACCGGCCTGCCAGACGAACATCTGCGGGGGCGGCCAGCCGCTCATGGTGAAGCCCCACTGGTCGTTCCGGCCGTCATCGTCGAGATCCTGGGTAAGATCAGCCGCCGCCTGCTGGAACTCGTCCCAGGTCCAGTCCACGGTGGGATAGTCCAGGCCGGCCTCGTCGAAGAGCGCCCGGTTGTAGTACATGACGACGGGCTGGGCGATCCAAGGGAGGCCATAGTAACGATCCTCGTACATGGCTGTCTTGATGACGGCGTCGAAGTAGTCGTCGAGATCGGCTGCGGGGTGTTCGGCGTCACTCTCCAGATAATCGGTGATGTCCAACAACGCGCCTTGCTGGGCCATGCCTCGAATCCATTCTTGAGAAAGCCAGAAAAGGTCGGCCGACGTACCGCCGGCCAGCGCTGTCTGAATCTTGGTGTAGTAGTCGTCGGGGGCGGGCTCGTGGACGATCATGATGGTCTCGGATTCGGCGTTGATCTCGTCGATAACCTCCTGGAGCTCTGCGGCCTCCTCCACACCCGCCCAGGTACTCAAGCGGATGGTAACTTTTTCGGCGGGAGGCTCCGTCTCTTCGGGCGTCTCGATTTCCTCGGGTTCTTCGGTCTCCTCGGGTGTTTCTTCTTCCATCTCTTCGGTCTCTTCCATCTCGGGGGTCATCTCTTGTTCACCAGCGCACCCGGTGAAAAGCATACTGAGAACGACCAGTGCCGAGAGTAACATAAACCACACACGTTTGGCGTTCATCTCCATCCTCCTGGAATAGGTTACTTTGTGATATGTATCTAAACGCTTCGCCGCTACTTGGTTTATAGAGTCACCTCCTTGCACATGCAGCCTGTGATCAGTAATCTACTACACAACAGGTCTCCCGTTGGATGAGCTTTGTCGCTACAAGGGTTTTGGTAGGCGGTAGGTCCGGCGTTTCGATGACTTCCAGAAGACGTTGAGCGGCCAGAGTGCCCATACGATGTTTGAATACGTGGACGGTCGTCAATGGAGGATCGCTGATTTGCGCCCAAGTAATGTCGTCAAAGCCTATAACGCAAAGATCCTGGGGCACGCGCCGCTGGAGATGCGCGGCGGCGCGCATCGCTCCGATGGCCATGGAATCGTTAGCGGCACAGACGGCTGTGACGTCAGGCCACCGCTCCAAGGCCTGGGGCAGAAGAGCTCCTCCGCTCTCGATGGTCGTCTCCCCGGCGTGGAGAATCAAGGGCTCACATGACCATTCTTGCATCGCTCGCCGATATCCACGGACCCGCTCACGGTTGCTGATCCAGGATGTCGGGCCGGAAAGAAAGAGGATGCGGCG
>DAOTUH010000148.1:0-13949 GCA_034437255.1 Anaerolineae bacterium | reverse complement strand
ATCTAGCACCTCCAGTTTACTGTATTGTTGAAGAATTATTGGTCAGTATAACATCCGTCTACCAACGCTAAAACTGAGGTGCCATTTGTCACTATTCCGATTTCTGCTAGTTATTTCAGGTGAGTCAATGTTCTGTGGTCACAAACCCGGTGGAATCGCGGACGATAAGCTCCGTGGGCAATACCACTGATTGCGGCAGCACGGACTGATCTTCTATCAGGTCGAAGAGCAGGCGTGCGGCCTGTTTACCCATCTCTTGTGCCGGTTGGCGAATTGTCGTCAGCCCGGGGGTGCACATCTGAGAAATAGGCACGTCATCGAATCCCACGATGGAGAGGTCCTGTGGCACGCGCCGGCCCTGAGCTTGCACGTACTGCAGGGCACCAACGGCCATGCGGTCATTCAGCGCGAAGATGGCCGTGGGCGGAAGATCACCCTGCATCAGTTGTGCCGCCGCCTGCGCGCCGCTTTCCACGGTGAAATCGCCGTGGGTCACGAGAACGGGGTCAAGTTCCAGACGGTGTTCTTCCAGGGCGATGCGACAGCCGATAAGACGCTCGTCCACGGCCCGAATGCTCTGCTCTGGGCCGCTAATAATACCGATGCGCCGGTGGCCTAGACTCAGCAGGTGCATGATGGCTTGACGGGCGCCGCCTCGGTCGTCGGCATGGACAGCGTACGCGTCATTTTCCTCACCACGATAATAACCCAAGATCACCCAGTGATACTTATGTTGCTTTAAGAGCGCGATGCCCTCAGATGAGTGTGGGGTCTCGCAGACAATCACGCCATCGACGTAGCCGGTCTCAATAAGACGTTGGAAAGCCGAACGTTCCTGTCTCCTTGCGCCCGAAACAGAACCATCGGAAACAGCCGTGGTCAGCAAGAGTGTGTAATCGCGCAAGCCCAGCATCTGATCCACGGCGCTCATTTGCTTCAGCAAGTGCGGGTCATTGAAGAGGTATTGGGGACTGTAGGGGATCACCAGACCGACGATGTGCGTGCGCTGTTGCGTCAGCCCTCGCGCCGCCAGGTTGGGACGATAGCCCATGGAGTCGATGGTGGCTTGAATGCGCGCGCGGGTCTCATCGGCCACGCCGTCCTTGTTGTTGATCACACGCGAGACCGTCTGGCGGGAGACGCCGGCTTGCTCAGCTACATCTTGAAGAGTTACACGCTTGTGTTTCGTCATAGTTCTCGAGAGGTTACATGCCCGTTAACTTATCGTGAACGCTCACATTTACAGTGTAACATAAAGGAAAAGCCGTGTCAAGAAGGAATCTTGCTGAAGTTTGGGAGTGTCCTGGCACTTCTTGGCGCTTCTTGAATCTTAAGGAGGGGAGGGACAGGGATGGCGTGGGGAGGTTTTTACATCAGGGTACGGAAAACACGGGCCGCGCTCGCGGCTTTGCTGCGGTTTTGTTTTTGCCATGTGAGGCTGGACTCGTTCGTGTCTGAGTTTTGGCCGACCCGAGAGGTATACAGAGGCGCCGTGTGAGCCAAAATCAGCTTGGACCATCGGCGCCTTCGCATGGGTCGGAAGGGTTGTAAAATCTGTCAGATCTTGGGCGTAGAATCTTCGAACTGTCTTTGTAACCGTTTAGGTTGTGAGCATCCAGGTGCAACGCACTTACGGATCAAAACAAACCGCGCTACAAAGTTCTCCGAGCACAGCTTGACTCTAAGAAATGCTCGAAGGTGCGCCAGATGCTGGGATGATGAGCCCAGCCGTGAATCATGAAGATAGACGGTTGAGCGAGATCCCCCGCCGGCAAGCAGACCAACAGGTGGCCTGCCAGATACAAAATTAGGCAAGGGGTGTTCTCTCTGGCTCTTAGGGCTTCGTAAAAGAATAACTTCCCGCGCAACTGCAACGCGATACACCCTCATGGCACCAATCGAAGGACTGCCCAACCACCGTAGACGGTCATCACCAGCAGATACCAGAGCCTGGTCTCGCAGATGCCAACGAGACGATCGATCTTCTCCACGCCTTGCAGGATTGGACTGTCGCAGCGCCAAGGTCCGCCACGAATAAACTCGGGGATGCCCGAGCGCACCGGGTAGAGGCGGTCGCACACTCTGCAGGGAAGACCTGAACCCGATCTGCGGAGATCACCTCTGCGAATCAGACATACGTAGCGTCCTTAGGAATCACTTCCCATTATCTTTACCATGACCGTGATTCTCCTTTCGCTACCCATAAGCCACGCGGCGCTATCTGGGCATTTCCATATTCCAAGAAGATGCTAGCCAGGACTGCACTTTCATTATGATCTGCGGGATGGCGCGGGTCAATGGCGAGGTAGGTCCCCAAGGCTCGTAATCAGCGACGAAGCGGCGGAGTCACGTTGGGACGCCCCCACATACTTTGCGACGAGCGGCCTAACTGTCTCTAACCTTATTGTGACTTGACCCCGTCCCTGCCAGACGTATACTGGACATAGTTATTCCTGTTCGTCAACCTACAAACCTTCCCTATCCTAAGGAGTCGTTCAGTAATAACGTCGCTGTTTGAGCCGTGTTTTCCTGAAGAAAAGTTAACTTCAAATCCCGGCGAATGAATTCGCGGCTACAGTTGCGAAATCCGCCTACGCGGATTACCTTTCAGTCGCCGAAGGTCGTAGATCCAGGACGCATCCGTCCGGAGCGACTTTGCAGCCGTAGCACGTGGTTTTCGTAGACCAATGGTCTACTGACCATGGTAACCGCCGTGCAGCGGAAGTTAACATTGTCGAACTAAGTCCGGTAACGAAACGCGCGTAATGCTAGATAAGTCTGTGAAAATCCCGGTAGATATCTAGCTTTATGAGCAAATAGGTGCAATGCACTGCTTACAAGCCTAATTCTGTAAAATGTGCATTTCACCATTCATAAGACCGGGCAGCTAGGCAATTTCGTTACCAGCTATAGCAAGGCGCCTATATCCGCTTAACCATAACCGAAAGGAGAAGGTCATGCGACATATTCAGGTAGACTATAAATCCCATACCAAGCCACGCCACGCGCGGCGCCCAACCGCTGCCGGCCAACAGCAGCGTCATGGTAAGCGCTCATCCTCGCGGCCAAAGTCCCCGCGTTGTCCCAGCCACCCTGGCGTGCACATGGTGCTGGCCGGCTATAATACAGCCTGGAACACTGTTCGCTACCTCTGTCCCATGTGCAACGCGATGGGCCGCCCGCCCATCGAGGTTGCGACCGGCGTCGTCAACGTCTATTTCCCCAACAAAGGCTACGGCTTCATTGAAAATGGGGGCCCCCGCATCTTCTTCCACATCTCAGACCTGGTCGGAAGCCGCATCCCTTACGTCGGGATGCCTGTGACCTGCCAAGTGGAGGAGAACGATAAAGGTCTGATCGGCCGCGAAGTGCAGCAACGACGCGAAGCCCACCGCTAATCCTGGCTGTTTCTCCAACCGCTAGCCCGCCAGGGACACTCCCTGGCGGGCTAGCGGTTCCGTGCTCGGTGTGCCAGACGTGCCTGCAGCAAACGTACCTCGGCCAGCACAGCCGGGGTGTGACGGACGTAATCCCACAGCCATCTCTGAAAGTCGGTGAGCGCGTGGGAGCGTTGAAGCGCCTCCGCCAACTCTTCAAGGTAAGGCGCCACTTGAGCTGGCGTTAAGCGGTGGGCCAGGGTGTGCAGTATGTCAGCTGTGCGCTCTGGCTCACGGGCGCTTCCTACCACCGTGAGGGTATAGGCACACCTTGGGCAGCTAAGTATGTGCAGATCTAATTCGCGGCGCTCTAGATCCGTTAGCGTAGGATCGCGTGCCAGTCGGCGTTGCAATAAGGTTGTGTAGTAAGCTACTGATGGATCAGACATGGTTAGCTCCTGCCACTGTTGGCCGAGGATGAGACAGCGCTATCTGTACGGTGGTGAGTGGGACCTTCATGTTGAACGGGTGGCATCAGGTCATGCAGGTGGCCAACCACATCTGCCAGATATCTGGATCCGCCCGCAAAGTTGCGACCTGGGCTTGCAGGGTGGCCACGGTCGCAGCGTCGGCCAACCCCTGGGCGATGATGGCTAAAGGAGAGCGGCCTTCCAGGTACAGCCAACGCCCGACTTGCCAGAGGGGATCCTGGGGTTGAGCTGCCAGCGCCTGACGGGTGAGCCAGACTTCAAAGGGCTCGCGATGGAGGAGATTTGTCCAGGATTCTGCTCGCCGGTAAGCCTCTGCGTCGAGGATGTGCTCGTGTCGGCTGCTGTGATCAGAGTTTCCCGCATCCTCCAGTTGATCTAGCCAGATGTCTGTGGGCCGTTCCAGTTCGGCCAAGGCGGCGTCGAGATAACCTTGCCGGCGACCCTTGGGTAATCTGCGCCTTCCCCGCCAGGGAATGTCTGCATATTCCACCTCGGTGTAAAACGTGCGGGCGGTTTGAACGGTGGCTGCGAAGCGTTTGACGAAGGCGACGGTGTCCGGTTGCGCGAAGAAGCGAATGACCTCTGCGTAGTTGATCCCCCGCAAGCCCCCGCCCCGTGCCAATTTTAGCAGCTGCCCTTTGATCAGGGGCGATGCTTTTGTATCCAGTATATGGTCGATGAAAGGGGACGTTACGTCCGGTCGCGTCACTAGATACTTGATCTGCCGCATTGCGCGGCTGACAGCGCTCTCGTAGTGTTCCAGTTTCCATTGAATGTGGGCCCCCATGGGTTTGCGGGGTACATAGCGTGCCAGGCACTTACAGATGGAGAGCTGGAGTCCGGACTCTACATCCAGCGGATTTTCTCCGCGTTGGCGTGCTATCTGCCGCGCGCGTTTGTCGATCAGCTCAAACACCCGGCGGATCAATGCGCGGGAGAGCGTGTCTAACTCTCCCAGGTTGACGCCTTCCATCAGCAGTTGGTGGAAAGCATAGCGGGTGGCGACGTCGCGGACGGCCTCGTGCATATCTTGACGGCGACGGAGGGCGGCAAGGATATCGGGCTGCAAGGCTAACGCCATGATATTGTCAACCGCCTGGATATCATGCGCCGACGCGGGTCCGGTCAGAGTACTACGTTGCAAAGCTTCCAATATGCGTCGTAGGTCGCCGTGGATTTGGGGTAGTTTGGGTGGCGTAAGCTTGGGTTGTGATGATCCCGGTTTTACCGTCACAACTTTGGCCTCTAGCATTTTTCCCCTCCCTGCTGGCGATGACCAACGGTGAATTTACCGCCGGTTGTCGCTTCGCGCGACATAAAATGCGATACGCGGGTGGGAAAGTACGCGGTTGTGCCCGCACCGGTCTCAACCTGAAACGTGCCGTGCGCTTATCTCTGGTAACGAAATGAAGACGTGGAGACCTTGCATGCACAAGCGGCTAGCCATCCTACTCAGAGTGGGATAAGGCTTGCACAAAAAAGAGAGGTTACCTATAATAGAGAAGAGCTGTGGCCTGATGCCTTCTCACCTAAATTATAACATAGGGCCTATCTTTTTCAAGGACACTCCGGGCTTCTTCTGGGCCATACTGTGGGTTTTGTTAATCCCAGCAAGTTTATCATCTCTTAACGTGCACGTGGTTGGCTATTTCCCAGGTTTTCTGTTGACTAGTCTGGACATACAGGAGCAGCTATGGACACGTCGGGCACACCCGCTCCCTGGTGGCATCGTGAGTGTGAGACCTTATCAAATCTTAAGGCGAAGACGGAAGCTTACTGGGATCAGACAGGCAGTGATGAACAACGCTTAAGGCACTACGTCGAGACCTTACTTCCCTGTGAACTTCGCTACGCTGCACAGCAAAACGTCCTGCATCCTAAGCCCTGTGATATCCTCGTCTTGTTAGTTGGGTATTCCCTGGAGCCACTGTGTCAAGCGGTCGGCGTTTTCTCTCCACGGAAAAAGATCGTGTTGTTGATGAACCAACGGTACGAGTCCAGCAGCGATCGTGGGCGGGTTACCTACCTCCAGGGTAAGTATTACGGACAGGAGGTCAGGGAATATCTGAAGAAGCTCGTGTTACCTCATGTCTATGGGAAAGAATCTGCTGTCACGGTTGAAATCCACGTTGTCGGGGAGCGAGCCCGCGCCCCAGACCTGGACTTGACCGGGGATCGGATGCCGGCGGCAATTTTCCAGACTTTGTGCACCTGGGTGCTTTCCGCGATCCAGGAAGGAGAGCGGGTCGTGGTGGATATTACCGGCGGCAAGAAGAGCATGGATGTGGGGGCTTTTCTCTTCGCCGCTTATGCCGGTATTCCCATTTCCTACGTGGATTTCGAGCGCTATCACCCCCGGCGGCGGCGTCCCTACGGGTACACGTGTCAAATCGGCTGTCTGGAGAACCCTTACGCGTCTTTTGCGCTCCGGGAGTGGGAAGAGGTGCGCCGATTCTACGCGCAATACCATTTCCGCAGGGCTCGCGCTATTCTCACCCGGGTCGTGGCGGCGATGACCAAGCCCTGGGGTGGAACCTTGCAGCTCTTCACCGCCGAGCAGGTGGCGGCGACGGAGCGCTTGGGCCAGGTGCTGGCGTTCTATGCCGCCTGGGATGAAGGTAACTACGAGGAAGCCCGGAGCTTGCTCGACAAGATCCACGAGCGCGGCCTGCGGGGTACGTTCAGCCCGCCGGCCATCGTCGCGCAGGCGCCCGTCCTCATGGCACACGTGGAGCTTTCCGAATTGCCTCGGCGCAGACCGCCGGCGAGGGAAGAAGCCCAGAGGGTGGCTGAGGAGAACGATTTTCTCATGTCCAACGTGCAATTGCTGATCTACGCTCATGACGAGCTGGCGAAGATCAAGCGGCTGGTGGCGAAGAACGAGGATCACCGCTCGGCGCTGCTGCGGGCGGTAGGGCTGGACGAGCTCTTGTTGAAGGCGCGCCTGGTGCGGGTGTGGAACGCGGGGAAAATGTATGTACCCGAACGCAATATGAAAAATGCGGAGCTTCCGGTCTCATTACAGGAAAGTCTTCGCGAGGCACTTTTGAGCCACAGTGGTCCGACCAAGTTTTGGCGGCAGGTATTGGAAGGCCAAGGGGGCTTCATTCCATTAAATGGATATCGAGTATATCCGGATAGATTTCAAGCTCCCAAGATGCGGGCCTACGACGACCCCGCCCATCTCAATCTGGCGGGGTACGCCAACCCTTATCTCCCCGAAGCGCTGACTGACTTGCGCAACCAGGCCATCCACAAATACCAATACGTGGCACAGGACGTGGCCGAGGCGGCGGTGAGGCTGGCGGAGGCCAATCTCAAGGAGTTTGAGGATAGAGACAATGCGTGGCTGGCGTTGGCCGAGGACGGGGTTGAGGTGGCAGGATCTGCCCCAGGTGCTGATTGTCTGGCCTGGGATGAGGTTTGTGCGGTATGCGGGGTGGATTTTCTGCCCTTTTGATCAAGGAGGATGCTATGGAAAAGTGGCTGCTGGCAGCCGAGGCTGATAAGATTCAGGATTTCATCTTTCGTTCCTCGCACCTCCGGGAGGTGGTGGGAGGCAGTGAGCTGTTGACCCGCTTCTGCACCGAGGCGACGCCTTACCTGCTGGCCCGGCAACGTTACGCGTCCGTGGACGAGGCGACGTTGGCCGAGGTTGCCGAGAAAGTGATCGTGGCGGATGGGGGCAGTTTCTCGCTTCTGTTTGACGACGAGACCGAGGCCATTGCCTTTGGGGACCAGCTGGCCCGTCTCTACCGCAAGATGACGGGAAGCAGCCTCACCGTCGCGCCCCCGGAACCCTGGGATGGCGAGACGGCGACCTTCCCCGCGGCCAACGAGGGAGCGCGGGGCGAACTCGCCCGGGCCAAACGGGAGCGCCAGGTGGCCATCGCCGATCCCCACGGCCCCCCCGTGGCCTTCTGTAGCTCCTGCGGCGTGGCGCTCGCGGCAGATCATGAGAGACTCCACGCCGGGATGGAGGATGAGCGCCCCAACTACCTCTGCCCCGTCTGCCGGCGCAAGGCCCGGGAGGTGGACGCGCAGGCAGCCGCGTCTGGGAAACGCGCGACTGGGGGTTTCCTGGAACGCTTCCGCGTCGCACTGGGAGAGCGGGCGCGGGGTAAGGCCTGGTCGCGCCAGCCGGAGGACGCCGCCGGGGGCTGGGATCCCCGCAACTACGTCGCCTATCTGGTGGCCGACGGGAACGGTATGGGTCAGGTGTTTAATCAATGCCAAGACCCGGAACAACTGCGCGAGCTCTCGAAATCCCTGACGCGGGTGTTGATCCAGAGTTTGGCAGAGCCTACCAAGTTACTGCTGGAGACCGAGGCCGGTATCCAAAGCCGGTTTCTCCCTGTGCTTCCGCTGATTCTGGGTGGTGACGACGTCTTTTTGCTCATGCCCGCGCCCTACGCGCTGGACTTCGCCCGAACTTTCTGTTTAGAATATGAACGACAGATGAAAGAGGTCGTAGAGCGATGGCTGCCGGATGTCCAACCGACCATGTCGGCGGCGGTCGTTATCTGCAAGGCCTCCTATCCTTATACCTTGGCCCACCGTCACGGAGAAGAGCTGCTCGCAGCGGCCAAAGGTTTGAGCAAGACCGTTGCCCAGGAGCAAGGCACCACGCATTCGGTGGTGGACTTCGACGTCATCCTGGGGAGCCGGCTCGCCATTGACGAGGAATCCAAAGGCCCGTGCCGCGCCTCCCTGCGCCCCTATTGGGCCCTCGCGTTCGAGCAGGAGGATGTCCTCTTCGCGCCAAATCCCCTCCCCAAGGGCGTGGGGCTGCCCGTCGACTATCTTCTTGCCTGGCGGCGGGAGCTAGGAGGAGTGGCGGCGCGCCGCATGGCCCAACTGCGGGCGCTCTTCGACACCCTGCCGAAAGACAAACAGGAAATCCCGGACTGGCAGGCGCGGATGGAGAAGTGGCGCGCCAGAGTAGTTGACCGGGCGGCACTGCGCATCAACGAGGTGGATCGATTGCTGGGAGATCTCGGAGGGACAGCGTCTGGCTGGTGGTACCGGGTGTTCCGTCCTGGTGGGGCTACCTTCCTGGGGCATGGGTTGCCCGATCTGCTCCGCGCCTGGGACTTCAGCAAGAAGTTGACGGTCGCGGAAAGTGAATACATCGTGAAGGAGGGCTGAGATGGCACTGAAACTGACCTTTGAGATTGAACTGGCATCCGACTATCACGTGAGCGCCGGGCACGGCCTGGGCCTCGCGGTCGATTCGGCGCTCCAGCGGGACGTGGACGGCGTGCCCGTGCTGCGGGGCACCACCGTCGTAGGACTCCTGCGCGATGGTCTCTACCGCCTGTTGCAGCTGGCGCCGTTGGTCGACTACCTGCGGTGTCAGGCTGCGGGCGTGAAGGACACAGACGCACCCGCCTATTGTGGCGCGAAGGATCCCGACGCCCCCGATTGCCCGGTCTGCCAGCTCTTCGGCTCTCCACGGACACCCAAACGCTGGCGCATCGGCAGCGCCCGCCCCCGCGCCCTGACCGAGATTCAGACGCTCAAAGAGCGCTGGGCGCCCGGCGAGGTGGCGGCGCAGATCGCCCCTCACGTGCGCGTCAGTCCCCGCACGCGCCGTGCGGAGGCGCGGAAGCTCTTCTTTCGGGAAGAGGGCGATGCCCGCCTGACCTTCACCTTCGACGCTGTCTGCGACGTCGAGGACGCCCAGGCGCTGGAAGAGGCCGCCTGGCTGGTGGCCGCAGCGCGGTTCGTGCGCAACCTGGGGGCGGGACGCCGGCGGGGACGGGGAGCCTGTGCTTTCCGCCTGGTCGCTGCCACCGCCGCCGATGGACTCGGCGACCGGCTGCCGGACGATGGGGTGCAGGATTGGTTCTTAGATAAGTTTGAAGGATACCATCTGCTCCGGACGGAGAGCCCCCCAGCCGTCACGAGGCCCGCCTTTGAGGTCGGTGATGTTGAAGATAAAGCCGCGCCCGTGCGCAAGCTCGTGATCGCGCGTCTGGAGGAGCCGCTGCTCATCTCGGAAAAAGCGGAGGCCGGCAACGAGTTCCAGACCCTCGATTACATCCCCGGCACCTCCCTGCGCGGCGCTTTCGCCGGGCGGGCTGCGGCCCGCTACGATCTGGAGGGGGATGCCATGGCCTACGATGCGTTCGTGACCCTCTTTTTCCACGCTGGAGCTCGCTTCTCCCCCCTCTATCCCGCCGAGCGGGTGGGCCGCGTCCTGCATCCGGCCGTGCCGGCGCCCCAGTCCCTCCTGACCTGCAAGCTCTATCCCGGCTTCCGGGGCGCGGACGATGATCCGGCCCACGGCGCCCTCAACTACGCCCATCGTGACGGGCCAGAGGATCTGCTACCGAAATGCGAGATCTGTGAATGTGAAGCGCCCCTGAAGCCCTTCAGGGGCTACCTGCCTCTTCGTGAGGATAGTGCTCCCTTGGAAAGCCGGCACGTGACCGAGATGCACGTCCACATTCACCCCGATACCCGCAAAGCGGCTGAGGGCGACCTCTTCGGTTTCGACGCCCTGCAGCCGGGTCAATACCTTCTGGGGGAGCTCGTCTTCGCCGACGCGCCGGCCTGGCGCGATTTCCAAGCGCTCTGCGATGTCCCCACCGGTGAGAGAATTCGGCAGGTGACGCTCCGGCTGGGCAAGGCCAACCGGCGAGGCTACGGTAGGGTCACCCTGTGGTTACAGGATTGGGATAAGGAGGTAGACCTCTGGCAGGTCGTCCCCTTCGAGAAGCGGGTCACCGACCCCGCCGAGCCGCTGACCCTCACTTTGCTCTCAAATACGATTCTGCCCGATCCGTGGGGGCGGTTCCACCTGGGTATTGACGAGGCCTGGCTCAACGATTGGCTCGGGCAGATCCCGGACGACCAGAACACCTCATTGGGCGTCGGTGCCCGGTTGCGACGCTCTTTCTGCACCTCCCGACCGGTGAGCGCTTTCAACGCGCACTTCGGCCTCCCCCGCTGGCGGGATGTCGCCATCCGCGCCGGATCGACGGTGGGTTTCGAGTTGACCGGGGTGCCTCCAGGCCAACGCCAGCGGGTTCTCGACTGGCTCAAGGCGCAGGAAGCGCAAGGGATAGGCCTGCGGCGCGACGAGGGTTTCGGACGCATTGTTTTCAACCATTCCCTCTGTGCAGGGGGACAGGGGTTGGAAGACGCGGCGGTTTTCTTAGAGACCGACCCTATGCGACTGGCGCAAGGAGGCAACCGGCACGGGCTCCGCAAGGAAGCGAAGTTCGTCCGAGATTGGGAAACCCACCTCGCTGAAGCCCCCGCGTTGCAATCCGATGGCGCGTTGGCGCAAAAAGAGCTGGCGGGCCTGGCCCGGCTGCTGCAGGCCCAACGCCCGACCTCGGTGGCGGAAGTGAAGAAGATTCTGGATCACTACGGCGACTCGGCCCAACTTCTGCCGGCGGAGGCGCTGAAACGTCTCGGCGCCCGCGAAGCCGATAAGCAGGGGCGCCGGTACCTCGAATCGAGCCAGGGCCAACGCGCCCGGAAGGCCCTGGACGGCTCAGACGGCTTATTATCTACTCTGGAGCAGCGGGTGGCTCAGTGTCCCCAGGAGGCGCGCCAACGCTGCTGGCGCCTGGGGTTTGCGAAATTGGCGGATCACATCGCAGCTGTGGCCGACACGGATAGGGAGGATGAAGCATGAGCAAGCTGATCATCACCGGAGATTTGAAGACACGCACGGCGCTTCACCTGGGTGGGGGAAGCGCGACGACCAAGTTTGATGCACTTCTGAGGCGCACGGCCGGGGGCCGCATCTTTATTCCCGGTTCGGCGCTGGCCGGATCGCTGCGTGCGCTGGCCACCCGCCTGGCGCCCCGTCTGGGAAGTAAGGTGTGCAAGGCGCTGGAGGCCGATCCCGACCCCAATAACATCTGTGGATGCCTCACCTGCCGTCTCTTCGGCGAGCTCTATCCCCAAGCGGCGGACGAAGAGAGCGAGGGCGGGCGCGCTTCGCGCCTCTGGGTCTCCGACGCCCATCTGAAGACCGGGGGCGATACCTGGATCCGCGATGGCGTGGGCATCAACCGTACCACGGGCGCTGCCGCCCGGGCCGGGTCGGTGAAATTCGATCTGGAGGTCCTGCCCGCCGGGGTGGTCTTCGGGTTGCGCCTGGCATTGGAGGAAGCCTCCGTCGAGGAGGAACGGCTCTTAGCCGCCGTCCTGGCTGAATGGCGGGCGGGGCGCGGCACCGTCGGGGGGCGGGTCAGCCGGGGATTGGGCGCTCTGGCTCTAGTCGAGGAGAGTCTGACCTTCGAAGAACGGCGACTGGATGAGCCCGAGGTGCTCATGCGCTTCCTGCGCGGTGCTGAGGAGGCCGGTCTCACCCCTGCCAATGAGGGACAGACCGGGTGGCTGGCGGCGCGGCTGGCGGAGACGCAGATTGAAGCCGCGCCCGACAACCCCCACGTGGCCCGGGGCTGGGTGGAGCTGGTGCTGACTTTGCGGGCGACCGGCCCCCTAATCGTCAACGATCCCACGCGGGCCCAACTTGCCGGTTTCGATCACGCCCCGCTGGTGGAAGAGGGCCGTCCGGTGCTGCCGGGCTCCAGCCTGAAGGGGGTCCTGCGCAGCCAGGCGGAGAAGATCGCCCGTACGCTGGCGACGGAGGACGCGGCCAATGGCAAAGATTTCCTGCGGCGCTGCCCCGCCTGCAGCCCGGTGGCCCGTCCTCGCTCCGATACTGAGGAGACGGGCACAGCGCTGCCCCTGGAGAGCTGTGATACCCTACTGGAGGTGCCCGGTGACCAGCCGGTGACAGAAGACCAGCTCTGTCTGGCCTGTCGCCTCTTCGGCAGTCCTCGGTTGGGTAGTAGGCTCATCATGGAGGATGCCCCCCTGCTGGAAGGGAGGGATCCCGATTACAAGGTGCAGGATTTCCTGGCCATCGATCGCTTCACCGGCGGGGGGCGGGAGGGGGCCAAGTTTGACGCCGCCACCCTCTGGCAGCCGGCCTTCACCGTCCGGATACGCCTGGAAAATCCCTGCAGCTGGGAGCTGGGCTGGCTGGCGCTGGTGCTGCGAGATCTGGCCGAGGGCTGGCTGACCGTAGGGTTCGGCGCCGCCAAGGGATTCGGACGGGTGGTCGTACCCCGCTGGGAGGCCCGCGTGGGTTATCTCCAACCCGCCGACCTGCCGGTGACGGTGGATGTGTTGGCGGAGGCGCTGGGCGGGGTGGCAGCCTCCGGTTCTCTCTACCGGGTGTTGGGATTAGAGGGGCAGGTCGCGCCGCCGGAGCAGCGATCACACGCCTGGCGCTGGTCCCTGATAGGACGGGACGACGGCGCGCGCTGGGCTGAGCAGGTGCAGGCGTGGGTGCGGGCCTTCCATGACGAGGTCGCGGGCTTCGATGCCCGGCTGGAGGGGCGGCTGCCCGCGTTATCCAAAGACAGCTATTTTGGTGAGAAGGTGGAGGAGTTGTATCCCCGGGCCGGCGCAGCTCTGAAGGAGGTGGTGAGCCATGGGTAGATGGGATTTCAAGACGGCGATTGATACCTTGGTGCAGGAATCCGGCGTCACGAGGGCGGAATTGGCCCTCTGGGGTGGCAGCTTCGACGCCGCTAGACTCGATAACTTTCTAGACGCCTGGTCCTGGGACGAGGTTGAGATGCCGTGGCACATCTGGGAGTGGATCAGCGACACCACTTTTGTGTACCAGAAAGGAAAACCGAACGCGGAGGCCGGGGAGTTTCGGCGCCCGGCCTGGCTGGAACGAGCGCGCTTCTTCGGCGAGAGCGGCGATCTGGAGCTGCGGCGCGCTGGTTCGCGCTATCGGTGGCGCTTCGTGGGTAAGCCCAGGGATCTGAACGTGCCGAAGGATTACAAACCGACCGACTACTGGGCGCACCACGAGGCGCCGCTGTACCCCCAGGAACGGACGGTGCTGCTGTGGGGGCAAGAGCTGGAGGGTGGCGGGCGCTGGCACGAGGACCGCGTCGCGGCTGCGGAGCTGGCCTATCCCCATGTCCACGGCAGCGTAGAAACGGGCCGGGTACACTTGCGCTATCGGGAGTATCTGAGCGGCGGCAACGTCGCCGCCGTCTGGTGGGTGGCTGTGGAACCCTACGATAAGGAA
>DAOTUH010000147.1:0-16880 GCA_034437255.1 Anaerolineae bacterium | reverse complement strand
TTCCGGAGTGACTCAGACGCAAACGAAGGGCGTTTTCGCCAGCGGACTTGCTTCGAAATCCCGGTGCACACAGAAAAACACGGCAAAGAAAGCCTGAAGCCGTGAAATCTGTGGTATCCCTCTCCTCATTATCAACGGATTAACTCCAATCTGTCGATTACTTGACGACTGGACTGTCTGACTAGCAGACTATCTGACTACCCGACTGATTCAAGGAGGTCATGAATGCCAAAACGTGAAGTTCATCCCCCGATCGGAACGACGTTGCACTGCAAAAACTGGCTGTTGGAAGCGCCTTTCCGCATGATCCAGCACAACCTTGATCCCGAGGTCGCCGGTGATCCGGACAATCTCATCGTCTACGGCGGACGTGGCAAGGCGGCGCGCAACTGGGACTGTTTCGACGCTATCCTGGAGACGCTCCAGCAGATGGACGTCGACGAGACGTTGCTGGTCCAATCCGGCAAACCCGTGGCGGTCTTCAAGACGCACGAGGACGCGCCGCGGGTGCTGCTGGCAAACTCCAACATCGTGCCCGCCTGGGCGACCCAGGAGAACTTCGACCAATGGGAGCGCGAGGGGCTGATTATGTACGGGCAGATGACCGCCGGCTCCTGGATCTACATTGGCACGCAGGGTATCCTGCAGGGCACCTACGAGACGTTGGGCGCGGCGGCGCGCAAGCACTTCGGCGACGACGCCTCGCTCAAGCACACCTTCACGCTGACGGCGGGCCTCGGCGAGATGGGCGGCGCGCAGCCGTTGGCCATCACCATGAACGAGGGCGTCGGTCTCGTCGTCGAGGTCGATCCCGCGCGCGCCGAACGCCAGCTGCACCACCGCTATGTCGACGAGATCGAGACAGATCTGGATGCGGCGCTGGAGAAAGTCGAGGCGTACAAAGTGCGGGGCGAAGCGCGCTCCATTGGCCTCGTCGGCAACGCCGGCGACATCTACCCGGAGCTGCTGCGGCGTGGCGTCGTGCCGGACGTGGTCACCGACCAGACGCCGGCCCACGATCCGCTGCGCTATGTGCCCAACGGCATGACGCTGGAGGAGGCCCTGGCGCTGCGCGAGGACGACCCGGCGCGCTATCAGGCCGAGGCGTTCCGCACCATGGCCGAGCACTGCGCCGCCATGGTCGAGATGCAGCGGCGCGGCGCCGTCGTCTTCGACTACGGGAATAACCTGCGCCAGCGGGCCTACGATCATGGCGTCGAGGAGGCCTTCAGCTATCCCGGCTTCGTCCCGGCCTACATCCGCCCGCTCTTCTGCGAGGGCAAGGGGCCCTTCCGCTGGGTCGCGCTCTCCGGCGATCCTGAGGACATCTACGAGACCGACCGCATCATCCTTGACCTCTTTCCGGAGGACGAGCACCTGGTGCGGTGGATCAAGATGGCGCAGGAACAGGTGGCCTTCCAGGGGCTACCCTCGCGTATCTGTTGGCTGGGCTACGGCGAGCGGGCGAAGGCGGGGCTGGCCTTCAACGAGGCCATCGCCGACGGACGGATCTCGGCGCCCATCGTCATCGGGCGGGATCATCTGGACGCTGGTTCCGTCGCCAGCCCCAACCGCGAGACCGAAGCCATGAAGGACGGCTCCGACGCCATCTCCGACTGGCCCATCCTCAACGCGCTGCTCAACGCCGTGGGTGGGGCGACCTGGGTCAGCTTTCACCACGGGGGCGGCGTGGGCATTGGCTACTCGCAGCACGCGGGCCAGGTCATCGTGGCCGACGGCACGCCGGACGCGGCGGCGCGTTTGGAGCGCGTGCTCACCACCGATCCGGGCCTGGGCGTCGTTCGTCATGCCGACGCGGGCTACGAGAAAGCCGTCGACTTTGGCAAAGCGCACGGTCTCTGGATGCCCATGATCGATTAGCGCGCGACCGCCGACCATAGACCACGTATTAGTCCTGGTCGGCGTTGCGCTGTCTGGATGATATTCCATGAGAGACTGCGGGAGTCTGCGCCGTCTGCGCGGGCGTTGGGGCGTCGTGGCCGGTGTCTATGCGCTTGGTGTCGCTGGAGGCGCGTGGGGCCTGTCGCGTTCCATGAGCGGGATCGGTTGGCGGTCCTGGTTGGTGGGTGCCATGCTCACCGGCCTGTACCAGCTGGGCCACGTCTGGCTGACGCTGCCGCTGAATCATCGGCCAGGAGAGACGGTGCTCTTTTCGACATTTGGAGCGGCCAATGTGTTGACGCTGGCGCGCGGCGTGCCTCAGCTCTGTCTGGGCGGGCTCCTCGCGGCGCCGCTGCCCTCGGGCTGGCTGCGTTGGGCGCCGTCGGCGCTCTATAGCCTGACCATCGTCGCCGACCACTTCGACGGCTATCTGGCGCGTGTCCAGGATCGCGTCACGGTCATGGGCACGCGGCTCGACATGGCCTACGATTCGCTGGCTATCTTTTTGATCGGCGTGTTGGGCGTGCGTTACGGTGTCCTGCCGTGGTGGTATCTGGCGGTGCCGCTGGCGCGACCGCTCTTTGTCTTTGGGATCTGGGCGCGCCGTCGATTGAGTCTGCCGGTGGTTCCGCTGCCGTACACGCCGTCGGCGCGCATGGTTGCCGGCTTGCAGATGAGTTTTCTCGCCATTGTCATGTTACCTGTATTCGAACAGACCGCGACCTACTGGCTGGCGACGTTCTTCATGGTGCCGCTCATCGCCGGCTTTTTGCGCGATTGGAGCATCGTCAGCATGCGGGTGGATCTGACATCTGATCGTTATCGACGTGCTCTGCGCACCGTGAGGCGTTGCTTAACGCGACAGGTGCCGCTGCTGCTCCGGATGTTGAGTCTACCGCTGACGGTGATTGCGGTTAGATCCTGGCCTTGGACCGCTGAGCGATGGATGGCGTTGTCATCTGCAGTGTTGATCACGCTGGGCGTGGCAGGCCGTACGGCTGCCGTGGGCCTTTTGTTTGTCATATTGCTGATAACACGGACCGCGAACGTGAACTTATTTGGGATTTTGCTGTTGGGCCTGGGTACGATGATACTCTTCGTGGGGACCGGACCGTATACGCTCTGGGCGCCGGAACGGCGTCTTCTTCTGGAACGCGCCGGTGAGAAAAGGAATAAGGGGGAGGGATGCCGCCGAACAACGAGGTGACCTTGCGAGTACTGATCGCCGATGACGATCCAGAGATGCGGCGTGGGGCCCGCTTGATGATGTCCCTGGTGCCTAACACCAGGGTCGTAGCGATGGCTCGTGACGGGCAGGAAGCTTTAGAGATGGTCAAGGTACACCGGCCGCACGTTGCGCTTATGGACATCAACATGCCCGGCACGAATGGCCTGGAAGCCATTCGTGCGATGCGTCAACTTCGCCAGGAGCCTATTTGTATCATTATTTCAGCAGAGAGAGACGCGCCCACGGTCAAGAAGGCGGTGCAAGCCGGTGTCGTGGCGTATCTGATTAAGCCGTTCACGTTTGAAGAATTGAGCGTGGTGATGGAAAAGACGCGGGCGGTGATTGACAAAGCGCGGCGGCGCAAAAGTGGGCACACTGAACAGCGGCGACGTCAACTGGAAGCGCTGGCCGAAGCTCGCGTCAAGGCCCGGCGTACTGACGACAAGACCATCGCTGTCCTGGAAGCCCTGGCTGCCTATCCAGATTGTCCGCTGCGCTGGCTTGTATCCCTGGCTATGATCTACGTGATGCGTCAAAAGTGGCGGAAGTTAAAGCTGTTAGCCGGATATCTCGAAAAGTGCACACGCTGAAGAAAACCGGATTTGCCTTTGTTCATCCAGGCGATATAATGTCATAAGCTAACTAAATGACCATATCTGGATAAGGAGTGACGTTATGGGCGAAAAACTGGAGCAACTTAAGCAGCATCTCTACACTTATCATAACCTGCAGATGGCGAGTGCCGTGCTGGGGTGGGATCGCGAGGTCAACATGCCGCCGGGGGGCAACGAAGCGCGCGCCGAGCAGTCGGCAACGCTCAATGCCCTGGCGCACGAGATCTTCACGGCGGATGAGACGGGTGAGTTGTTGGAGGCTGCTGAAGTGGAGGTCGCGGACGAGGACTTTGGCAGCGATGACGCCAGTTACGTCCGGGTGCTGCGTCGTAATTATGATAAGCAGGTTAAGATCCCGACCGAGCTGGTGGAGGAATTCTCCCGCGTCCGCTCCCATGCGTTTGCCGCCTGGCGCCAGGCACGTCAAAACGATGACTATCCGCACTTCCAGCCGCACCTGACAAAGATCGTGGAGATCAATTGCGAGATAGCCGACATCCTGGGGTACGAGGAGCACCCCTACGACGCGTTGCTTGACCTCTTCGAGCCGGGCATGACCACGGCCCAGGTCGATGCGGTCTTCACGGAGCTCAAGGAAGGACTGGTACCGTTGCTGGAGGAGATCGTCGAGGAAGGTGAGCCGGTCGATGAGAGCTTTTTCACCGAGCAAACCTATCCGGTCGATAAACAGTGGGATCTCACCGAGGTCACGCTTCGGGATATCGGCTACGACTTCTCCCATGGTCGCCAGGACAAGGCGCCGCATCCCTTCACCACGCACTTCTCCTGCAAAGACGTCCGGGTGACCACGCGACTGCGCGAGAACCGTCCCCAGGCAGCGTTCTTCAGCAGCGTTCACGAGGGCGGGCATGCGCTCTACGAGCAGGGCATTCCCGAGAAATTCGAGCGCACCGTCCTGGCGGGCGGCGCGACGCTGAGCTTGCACGAGTCGCAGTCGCGCATGTGGGAGAACATGTTGGGGCGCAGCCGGGCCTTCTGGTCCCACTATCTACCCATCATGCGCGCCTTCTTCCCCGAGCAGCTGGCGGACGTCTCCTTCGACGACTTCTATCGCGCCATCAACAAGGTCGCCCCCAGCCTGATCCGCGTCGAGGCCGACGAGGTCACCTATCACATGCACATCTTCGCCCGCTTCGAGATTGAGCAGGCGTTGGTTAGCGGCGACCTCGGTGTCGCCGACGTGCCAGATGCCTGGAACGCCAAGTATGAGGACTACCTGGGCATCACGCCCCCCAACAACGCCGACGGCTGCTTGCAGGACGTGCACTGGTCGCACGGCACCATCGGTTACTTTCCCACCTACACGTTGGGCACGATCATAAGTGCGCAGTTCTACCGCCGCGCCGCGCTGGACGTGCCGGTGTTGGAGGAACAAATCGCTGCGGGGAATTTCCTGCCCCTGCTGGACTGGGCCCGAAAGCACATCCACAAGCACGGCAGCAAGTTCACCGCCGCCGAGCTGTTGGAGCGAGAATTGGGCGCAGACCTGGACGCGCAGCCACTCCTGGCGTATATGCGCGAGAAGTATACGGACATTTACAACCTGTGATGCTCGCTGATCCCGTAAGCCCCCTCTGAAGAGAGGGGGCTTTTTTATTGGTGACCCTTGATTGACCGTGTCAGGTTGGAGAACATGACCATGCTCCCCGCAAACAGGGTGCACCTATCATTGTGTGTCGATTTGGCTGTGTTACAATGTGATGGTGATAGAGTAACAGCGAAGTAGAGGGAGGTAAGATGAGCACTTTGGAGGAAGCACAGGCGATCAACGAGCAACTGGTAGCGTGGCGGCGCGACTTCCACCGCCATCCCGAGGTGGGACTGGAATTGCCGCGTAGCGCCCGCGTCATCGCAGGGACACTGCAGGGTCTGGGCTATGCGGTCGAAGAGGGCCTGGCTGAAAGCGGCGTCGTCGGCATGCTGGAGAACGGTGACGGCCCCGTGGTGATGGTGCGCGCCGACATGGACGCGCTGCCCATCAACGAGGAGAACGACGTGCCCTACGCCTCCGAGACGCCGGGCAAGATGCACGCCTGCGGGCACGACGCGCACATGGCTATCGGTCTGGGCGTGGCGACGCTGATGGCGGAGACGCGCGATGCCTGGCGGGGCACGCTCAAGATGGTCTTCCAGCCCGGCGAGGAGGGCGACAACGGCGCCGACATCATGGTTAAGGAGGGCGTGCTGGAGCATCCGCGCCCGGATACCGTGTTGGCGCTCCACGTCTGGAACGAATTGCGCGTTGGCACCGTCGCCGTGACGCCGGGGCCGGTGATGGCAGCCGCCGAAGCGTGGGAAGCGACCATCCGGGGCAAGGGCGGACACGCAGCCGTACCGGAAGATACCGTCGACCCCATCGTCACGGCTGCGCTGACCATCAACGCGCTGCAGACCATCGTGAGCCGCAGCGTGAGCCCCAAGGAGACCGCCGTCGTCACCGTCGGCCAGCTGACCGCTGGCGATACCTTCAACGTGATCCCTGATGTGGCGCGCATGAAAGGCACGATCCGCACGTTCAATCCCGACGTCCGTGAGGTTGCGCTGCGCCGCCTGCATGAAGTGATTGAGGGCACGGCGAAGATGATGGGTGCTGAGGGTGAGGTGACGCTACATCCCGTCGCGCCCGCCGTGATCAACGACGAAGGGGTCACGGCTGTCGTGCAGGACGCCGTCCGCGCCGTGCTCGGTGAGGAGAGTCTGGCGACGGACATGCGCACCATGGGCAGCGAGGATGCTGCCTTCTTCTTACGAGAGATCCCCGGTTCCTTTTTCTTCGTCGGCTCGACGCCGGTAGACGCGGAGGAGCACGTCCCGCACCACAATCCTAAGTTTGATATCGACGAGGACGCACTTCCCATCGGCGTGGGTGTGATGTTGGATACGTTGCGCCGCCTGATGCCCGTCGAGGGGGCGTAATGCCCCGGCAAGGCGGCCTGGAGTGGGTGGATGGCAACGGCTGGCTGGTGCTCTCCGGCGGCGGCGATTGGCGCCGGGGCGAGACCGACGTCATCGACGCCAACGCGCTTTCCCTGGCGAATCTGGACCGTCCCCTGGTCGTGGTTCTCTCAGAAGGCGTGCCGGAGGACATCGAGGGCATTCTTGAGCACTACGTCACTCTCGGCGGCCCGGGCGGGGAAGGCGTCATCCTCTCCGATGAGAACCTGGCATGGCAGGACGAGGCCTTTCTTTCGCTGCTGGGGCAGGCCGGCATGCTCTATCTGGGAGGAGAGCGCCCGCTGGCGTTGGCCTCCACGTTGCACCGCACGCAGGCGCTGCGGCTGATCGTCCAGGGGTTTGCGACGATGCAGGGCCTGGTGATTGTGGGCTCTGGCGGCGGCGCGGCGGCTCTGGGCGCGTGGGTTCGTTCCGCTGAGCAGGGGGACGCGGAATCCCCCGGATTGAATTTCCTGCGCAACGCCATCGTCGCGCCGCACTTCACCGAGACAGAGGAGGCCGGCGTGCTCCACAGGTTGCTGCGCGACCATCCCGGCTTTGTGGGCCTGGGCGTCCCCGATGGGACCGCTCTGGCTCTCGGCCCGCGCGGTGAGGTCGAGTCCTGGGGCGAGGGAGACGTAACAGCCGTGATAAACCGGGAGTCATAAGTCCTGAGTCAAAAGTCATCGTGTTATCATCGACATGACTCCTGACTCATGCCTCCTGATGGAATGACTATTTTACCAATTGACCAACTTAGGAGGTGAAATGACAGAACGTGATCCTACAGTTGTCGTTCGCTTTGGCGGCGAGGCCGGCGAGGGCACCATTACTCTGGGCGAGCTGTTCACACGGACGGCCGCGCGCGCGGGCCTGGAAATCTACACCTTGCGCACGTATCCGGCGGAGATCAAGGGCGGGCAGGTGATGTTCCAGACGCGCCTCAGCGCGGAGCGCGTTCTCTCGGAGGGGGACGCCTGTGACGTCCTGGTGGCGATGAACCACGCTGGATGGGAAGAGAATTACGGAGAACTGACCCCGCGTGGCGTCGTGATCTATGATGAGGACGCCACGCCCGACGACGCGATCCAGGCCCGGCGCAGCTACCTGGTGCCGGCGGCGGAGATTGCGGATCGCATCGACTGGCAGCGTGGCAAGAATCTGGTCATGGTGGGGGCGCTGGTCTGGTTCTTCCGTCTGGGTCTGGAGGTCGCTGAGGAGGTCGTCCGGGCGCGGATGAAGCGTTACGCCGACGTCCTGCCCAATAACCTGGAGGCGCTGCGTGCGGGATACGCCTATGCCCAGGAACATTATCCTGACCCCTTCCCTTACGGGCTAACGGTGCCCGCCGACGCGCCGGAACGCCTGTTGCTCTCCGGCGCCGATGCGCTGGCACTGGGCGCGCTGGAAGCGGGCTGTCGCTTCTACGCCGGCTATCCCATCACGCCCGCCACCCCGGTGATGGAGGCCATGGCGAAGCACCTGCCTTCCTTCGACGGGGCCATGGTCCAGGCCGAGGACGAGATCGCGGCCATCAACATGATCATCGGTGCATCCTTCGCCGGGCAGCCTGCGATGACGGCGACCTCTGGCCCCGGCCTCTCGCTGATGACGGAGGCCATGGGCCTGGCGAGCATGGCGGAGATCCCCCTCGTCGTGGTGAACGTGCAGCGCGCCGGTCCCTCGACCGGGTTGCCGACCCGGACCTCGCAGGGCGATCTCTTTCTTTCACTCTACGGCGGGCACGGCGACGCGCCGCGCTTCGTACTGGCCCCCGATTCGATCAAGGACTGCTACTACCAGATAATCAATGCGTTCAGTCTGGCGGAGTACTACCAGATGCCCGTCATCGTGCTGTCCGATCAGGCCATGGCCTCCCGCCTGGAGACGATGCCCTATCCCCGCGAGGTGAAGGGTGAGTGGAGCGAGCGGTTGGAACGCCAGACGCCCGCCGAGGCGGAACTGGAGGGCGATTACCGTCGTTACCGTGACACTGAGGACGGCATCTCGCCCATGGCTGTGCCCGGCACCGAGGGCGGCATCTATCTAGCCGAGAGCCTGGAGCATAACGAATACGGCTATCCCGACCAGACGCCCGACAATCACCAGAAGATGATGGAGAAGCGCGCTAAGAAAGTGGAAGCGGCACGCGCCCGCCTGGTCGATTGGAAGGCCGCGGCCCGGCGTTGGGGCGACAAAGGCGCCCATTTCGGCATTATGGGCTGGGGCAGCACGCGCGGCGCCGTCCGCGAGGCCATGGAGAGGCTGCGGGCCGAGGGCCTGGAGATCGAGGCGCTCTACCCGCACACGCTCCTGCCCATGCCGGACAAAGCGGTCTCGGAGTTCATCCACGGCAAGCGGGCTATTCTGGTGCCGGAGTTCAACTTCTCGTCGCAGTTCGCCCGCATGATTGAGCACCGCTACTACAAGCAGCTGGATGACGAGGACATTCACATCCACATGCTGGGCCGGGAGCGCGGCATTCCGCTGAAAATCGGCGAGATCTATGACGCTGTACTGGACATGATCGTGGAGGAACACGCGCAGTGGGTAGCATCGGAGCTAGACTTGGTCGCAACGTACGAGGTCGCAGAAGGGCTGATCGCGGCCCGTGAGCAGGGAGGCGAAGCATGAGTCAACGTAAAGCACGCATGTACAAGAGTAGCGTTCCGCCCATCTGGTGTCCCGGCTGCGGCGATTACGCGGTGCTCAACGGGTTGATGCGCGCCTTCGCCAATCTCGATATTGCGCCGGAGAATGCGGCCGTGGCATCGGGCATCGGCTGTTCGAGTCGCTTTCCCGCTTTTCTCAACACCTACGGCTTCCACGGCGTGCACGGGCGCGTCCTGCCGCTGGCGACGGGGATCAAGGTGGGCAATCCTGAGCTCACGGTTGTGGCGGTGGGCGGCGATGGCGACGGCTTCAGCATCGGCGGCGGACATATCCCGCACGCGGCGCGGCGCAACGTCGAGCTGCCTTACATCGTCATGGACAACAGCATCTACGGCATGACCAAGGGTCAGCCCTCGCCGACCTCGCCCGTCGGCACGCGGCGCAAAGCGTCGCCTTACGGGACCATCGAAGCGCCGCTCAATCCCCTGATGATGGTGCTTTCTTACGGCGCGACCTTCGTGGCGCGCGTCTTCTCCGGCGACTTCAAGCGGCTGCAGGCCGTCTTCGAGGCCGCGCTGCAGCATCCCGGCTTTGCCTTCGTCCAGGTGCTCTCGCCCTGCGTGACCTTCCGCAACACCTACGATCATTACAAGGAGATCACCGAGCCAATTCCAGACGACCACGATCCCACGAACCTGATGGCAGCCATGCAGCTGGCCCAGAGCGTGAATCCGCTTTACCTGGGCATCTTCCGCCAGACGACGGAACGCCAAGGGTACTGCGTGGGGATCGCCGAGATCCAGACAGAGGCGCCAGAGACAAAGGTGGCCGAACTGTTGGATCAGTACGTGCGTTGAATCCAATCAGGAGTCACTCATCATCATGCATGGTGACTCCTGACTTACTCTTTCTAACGAATGAAGAATAAACCGAGCTTTCGGCTGATCGCCAGCGACATTGACGGGACGTTGGCAGATGCGCAGGGGCGTCTTTCCCCAGCGACGTTGCGCGTCCTACGCTCCCTGTTGGACAAGGGCGTGCCTGTAGTCCTGGTCACGGGGCTTAATCCGTGGCCCGCGCGGCGCTACGTGGAACAGATCGGACACGGCATCCGCGCCATCAGTCTCAATGGGATCTTTCTGCTGGCGGACGACGAAGTGCAGGCCGGGCAATTTCTCGCACCGGAGGTCGCCCGTCGCGCCGCCAAGCGCATCCACGCGCTAGGCCACGTGCCTCAGGTGTACGGTGAGGACTTGATCACGCGGTATCTGCCTTGCGCGCAAGGTATGTCGGCCATGCAAGATTTGATCGACCGCCGTCCCTTCCAGCCCTACGAAGCCGCAGAAACGATGGACGCGCTCTTCGCCGTGCAGCCCGCCCAGGTCGCCCTCTACGACGCAGAGGCGCGGGCAAGGACGGCGCACAACGTGCTGAAAGCGTCACTGCGTAACGAAGCTTACGTCGTCCTGCAGCCGGGGGCGCAGGCCTGGGTGGAGGTGAATCATCCCGAGGCGCGCAAGGACACGGCGCTGCTGACCCTGGCGCAGGAGGAGGGCATCGCCCCTGAGGAGATTCTCTACTTCGGCGATAGCCTGAACGATCAGGTGGTCTTCGAGCGAATATCGCACTGTGTGGCGGTGGACAATGCCCGATCGGAGATCAAGGCGCTGGCGTGGCGTATCGCGCCGAGCAACGAGGAGGACGGCGTCGCGCAGACGTTGATGGAGTTGTATGGGATGGGATTACAGTAGATGATAAAACACAATGGACTACTTCCTCTTCTCAAAGCAATGCGCCGATGGCTCGCACAAAAGCACGCAGATCATCCAAGTTTTCCTGCAAGATATCGTAAACCCAATCGTAATCGATCTTCCAGTAAACGTGGACCAGCATGTTACGAAAACGCGCCATCTGCTGCAGATGTTCGCACAAGGAAGCAGGAACTATGTCCTTTTCTCCTAACAGAGCAAAACAGTCCCCGTAGGTCTCCGGCGCCTGGCGAAGTCGCTGCGCGCTGACGTGAAAGCAGATCTGGATTGCAGCCTCAATGGCGATCAAGAGTCGATAGCATGCTACATCGAGTTCATCTTGCTCCGCCAGAAACCTCTCCCTCGGCAGCGCCCGCATCTGCTCCAGACGTTCCAAAGATTGCTCAATGTCCGCAAACCTCGCCTGTATCAAATCCAGATTGAGTGTCATGCGGTCATCGCCTCCTTCAACGCCCGGTCGCGCAACGGCTTGAGATCAAGATACCGGGTGAGCGTCTCCACCGTCCAGCGCACCCGTAATGCGTCGTCGTGGCTCACCAGCAAACGCCCTCGCTGCAAAACCTGATACCGAAATCCCAGAGGCGCCCGGTTCAGCGCCAGCAGGTCGACGGGCGGCGCGGTCTGGGCATGCGCCACAGAGGACACGGCCTTATTCAACGCTGCCAATGTGAGAAAATGGCGGCTCCGCATCTCCTGGAGATTCTGTATGCCCCAGTAGATTGCAATATCCACATCACAAAATGGCAATGCCGTCAGAATAGAACCATGTACATACGCAAACAGCACGTCCGACTGTCCCTGTAAGGTTTCTCGGATCGCATCGATCAATATTTCACGCACATCGGCGGGATAATGGAACACCAAGCGCTCCTCTCTTATATCTCCAATAGGATTATATCCGCCTTCGCATGGAAGTTCAACGCATGATGGTCGGGACACCGGACTGAGCTAGATATCTAGCTGTGGCCGGTGTCCTCACCGCGCCACGGAGGGGTCTACTCCCGCAGCGTCGCGCCTAGATTGTGCTTCAGGTAGCCCAGGATGCGTTGACGCAGTTTCTGCACGTCCTCTTCGCTGAGCGGACGGTCCGGCGCCTGGTAGGTGAGGGCGCAGGCCAGGCTCTTCTTGCCCTCGGCGATCTGTTCACCCCGGTAGACGTCGAAGAGGAGGACGCGGACGACCAGTGGACCTCCGGCGTCCATGATGGCGCGGCGGACATCCAGAGCGGGTGTCTCCTCATCGACGACCAGGGCCAGGTCTTGATGGACGGGCGCGTAAGTCGAGACAGGACTGACCGCTTTCGTGGCCTCGGCCCGGCGGCTTGCTGCCAGCAGCGCGTCCAGATCCCATTCCATCAGCGCGACGGGCTGCTCCGGCAGATCGAAGGCCTCGCGCACCAGCGGGTGCAGCTCGCCGACAGTGCCCAGCAGGTCACCGCCCAGGCTGACGTCTGCGCTGCGTCCCGGGTGGAAGGCTGGGTGATCGGCGCGCGTCCACTCGGTTTCGCCGGTCAGATCGAGGTGACGCAGCAGCGCTTCGACGATGCCCTTGAGATCGAAGTAGTCCAGGGGCGCGCGGTCGGTCTCCTCAAACCAGCGGGGATCGCGCGGGCCGATGAGCAGGAGGCCCACGCGGCGCGGTTCCGCCACGCCGGTCTCACCGGTCTCGGGATCGGGTGCGCCGCTTGTATGATAGATGCTGCCCACCTCGAAGATGGCGACGCGCTCCAGGAAGCGGAGATTATCCCAGGCGGTGTGCAGCAGGCCGGGGAGCAGCGTGCGGCGCATCTGGGAGCGCTCCGGCGCCAGGGCGTTGCGCAGCGTCACGGGCGCGCCCGGTAGGTCGGGGCGCTTATCCGGTGCCGGATGGAGGCGCGCCTCGTCCTCGGGATCGATAAGGGAGTAGGAGATGATCTCGTCCAGGCCCAGGCCGACGAGGACGTCACGCACGCGGTCGGCGCCTTCCAGCGCCTCGTTGCGGCGTAGCGGCGGCATTTCCTCGTCGATGAGCGTGTGGGGAAAGCGGTCGTAGCCCCAGATGCGCCCAATCTCCTCAATAAGATCGACAGGACGCCGCACGTCCATGCGATACGAGGGAACGGTAACTTTCCACTCCTTGGCACCGTCGCTGAGAGTCTTGGCTTCCTCGACGTGGAATTCCAGCGCGGTGAGAATGCGCTTTTGATCATCGACAGGCACGTCGATGCCCAGCAGGCGATCGGCCAGAGCCGGTGTGTAACCGATGGTCGTGGGTTGGGGTTTTCCCGGGTAGCGATCGGCGACGTTGGGATCGACGGAGCCGCCGGCCAACCGCGCCATCAGCTCGGCGGCGCGGGCAGCGGCGGTGAAGGCCAGCTCCGGATCGACGCGCTTGCCGAAGCGGCTTGACGACTCGGTGTGCAGTTTGAGTTTCTGAGCCGTGCGGCGATTGTTAATGAAGTTGAAGTTGGCGGACTCCAGCAGGACGTTCGCCGTCTCCTCGCCGACCTCGCTTTCCAGCCCGCCCATCACGCCGGCCACGGCCACAGGACCGCCGCCGTCGGTAATGAGCAACATCTCGTCGTCGAAGGTGCGCAATACGTCGTCCAGCGTCGGCATCTGCTCGTTCTCATGCGCGCGGCGCACGATGATGGCGGGCGTCTCCTGGCCCTCGGGCGCGCGGAGCACGGCGTAGTCAAAGGCGTGGAGCGGCTGGCCCAGCTCCAGCATGACGTAGTTGGTCACGTCAACGATGTTGTTGATGGGGCGCACGCCGGCGCGACGCAGGCGCGTCTGCATCCAGAAGGGTGACGGCTTGATCTCCACATCCCGGATCATGGTGGCGGTGTAGCGCGGGCAGAGTTCGGGATCGGCGATTTCCAGATCAATGAAGTCAGGATCACGTGTCGCCTCCAGTTCCAGGCGTCGGACGGCGTCCAGAGGCTCGCGGTTCAGCGGGCGATCCAGCAGCGCCGCGACTTCGCGCGCGATGCCGTAGACGGACTGCAGGTGCCCGAAGGGGCCTTTGATGTCGAAATCGAGCACGTAATCGCCCAGCACCTCGACCAGAGGCACGCCGACGGGCGTGTCGTTGGGCAGGTAGATGATGTCGGTCTGTTCCTCCGCCAGGCCCAGCTCTTTTTCCGAGCAGACCATGGCGCGTGAGGGCACGCCGCGAATCTTGACCTGCCGCAGCGTCATGGTCTCCCAGCCCTCGACGTGGCCGTTGTAGAGCGTGGCGCCCTCCCAGGCAAAGGCCACCTTGA
This sequence comes from Anaerolineae bacterium, assembly GCA_034437255.1. Taxonomy (GTDB): domain Bacteria; phylum Chloroflexota; class Anaerolineae; order B4-G1; family SLSP01; genus G713. The sequence goes on along the minus strand of DAOTUH010000147.1, from coordinate 2,555 downwards.
GGTGCAGATCCTTCTCGCCGAGATACTCGAAGAGGCTGGGCGCGCCGGTCACGACAATCTCGTTCTCCTCGCCGCCGTAGTTCACCTCGGCCAGCACCAGGCGGTCGGCGTTGGGATGCTCGCGCACGACGACGACTTCGGCGGTGAGAATCTTCTCCGGGCCCCACGGCAGGTCCGCCTCTGGATACCCGATGGCTTCGATAGTCTCGACCTCCAAGCCGGCCAGGTCGAGGCGCTGGCGGAGGTCGGCGATGGGAATGTCTTTTACGGATACGTACTCGTTCAACCAGGAACGTGGTATTTTCATGATGACTCCTTTGTGATTGAGCGTGATAGCGTGATAGCGTGTTAGCGTCGCAGCGTGGCAGCGGTTAGTTGTATTTGCGACCGGATTCCATTTGACGGGTCAGGCTGTTGATAAGGCCTTGTAGGGTTTTGCCGGCTTCGGCGCATAGGGCGTTGGCTTTTTGTTGACGCGGCTCCGGGAGATAATCCAGTCTCCTCGATAGATGCAGGTAGTATTCCACTTCACTCAGCGAACCGCGAGATTGGTAGAGAAAGTGACGAAAATCTTTGAGGGTATGCCGACCGCTGCCCTCTGCTATGTTGGCGGCGACGGAAACGGCCGCGCGGCGCAGCTGCGAAGTCAGCCCAAATTTCTCTTCGGACGGAAACGTCTCCGTCGCTCGATAGACGAGAACGACCAGATCGTCCGCCTTCTGCCAGGCAAGTAGCTTCTTGAAATCCCGCACACGTCCTCCTCTCCATCCTTCACTTTGTATTCTACACTATGCCACACGCTACACCACTACGCCACTGTGCCGCTATGCCGCTATCCCGCTGCGCCGCTATCCCGCTGCGCCGCTACCCCGCTGCGCCGCTACCCCGCTGTGCCGCTGTTCTTAGAACTGTCTCAAGAAGCGCAGATCGTTGCCGTAGAAGAGTCGAATGTCCTCAACGCTGTACTTCATCATGCTGGGGCGCTCGACGCCAAAACCGAAGGCGAAGCCGCTCCACTCGTCGGGATTATAGCCTCCGTTCTCCAGCACCACGGGATGGACCATGCCTGCGCCGGCGACTTCCAGCCAGCCGGTATACTTGCAGACGCCGCAGCCCTCGCCGCCGCAGAGAATGCAGTTGGTGTCCACTTCGATGCTGGGCTCGGTGAAGGGGAAGTAGGAGCTGCGCACGCGAATGTCCCGTCCCTTGCCGTAGAAAAGCTCGGCGAACTGGTGCACGGTGCCGATGAGGTCGGTAATGGCGATGTCTCGCCCGATGGCCAACCCCTCGACCTGGTAGAACTGGTGTTCGCTGCGCGCCGTGATCTGCTCGTAGCGGTAGCACTTGCCCGGCAGAATGACGCGGATGGGTTCCGGCTCGCCGGGGCCGGACGAGCGCTCGCGCATGACACGCATCTGTCCCGGTGACGTGTGCGTGCGCAGCAGCCGCTGATCGTCTACCCAGAAGGTGTCCCACATATCCCGCGCGGGGTGATATGGTGGGATGTTGAGAAAGTCGAAATTGTAGGTCTCCAGCTCCACGTCAGGCGCCTCGTAAACCTCAAAGCCCATGCGCCCGAAGATATCGTAGATCTCGCGCAACGTCTGCGTGGTGAGGTGTAGGTGGCCCGTCGGCGCGGGGCGACCGGGTAGCGTTACGTCGATGGCGCTCTCGGCCAGCTGCTGCTCCAGCTCGGCGTGCTTCAGCGTCTGGGTGCGCGCGTCGTAGGCCGCTTCTAGCTTCTGCTTGATCTCGTTGACGCGCCGTCCAAAGGCCGGCCTGTCCTCGTTGGGCAGCCCACCGATTTTGCGCGTCTGCAACGTGACCTTGCCCTTGCGTCCCAGATAGGCCTTCTGCCACGCTTCGAGCTCGGTCATGGTCTGGGTCTCTTCCAGCGACGCCAAGGCTTCTTCGTAAACTTGCTCCAATTCCTCAAATGAATGCATCCGTCTGCCTCCTTGTTCGGTCGATCGCATAACGAAAACGCTCCCGTCCACGTTGGGACGAGAGCGTAACTCCCGTGGTACCACCCTGCTTGCCCTGGTTATATCCAGAGGCCACTCAATCTCACCGCCGCTTTAGCGATGCGTTATCCTTTAACGCCGGATGTGCGGAGCCGCTTACTTGATCCGTGAGAACCGTTCAACGGTCGGCTCAGAGATGAACTTCGCTAAGCATTCACCGGGCAGGGCTTCCAGTCAGCGGCCCCGCTTCCCTGGCGGTTTCAACTAAGCTACTTTTCCTCGTCGCGGCCTTTTACGTATGTGCCTAGTTCGACAATGTTAACTTCCGCTGCACGGCGGTGCACGGCGGTTAAAACCACGTGCTACGGCTGCAAAGTCGCCGTTCGGTGACTGAAAGGTAATCCGCGTAGGCGGATTTCGCAACTGTAGCCGCGAATTCATTCGCCGGGATTTAAAGTTAACATTGTCAAGCTAGGTCTGATTATCTTTGAACGAACGCTTTTGTCAAGGATCAGATACCCAGAGATTCCCGGGCCTCTTCCTCCATCATGTCTGGATTCCAGCGCTCCTTGCCCATCACTTGATCCGTGA
>DAOTUH010000146.1:0-10920 GCA_034437255.1 Anaerolineae bacterium | reverse complement strand
TCGGCGGCGTATTGGCTGTGTGAACCACCCGGTGAATCGGATGTATTGCTGACGCCCATTGCGTGGTGAGCGGACTCGAACGGGGCTCTCTGGTTGTGACCGGCGTCCCGCCGTGTCACAGTGGGGCGGACGCGGCGAGACGCCGGCCCGAACATGAGGGGATGGGGGGGCGCGGCGGGGACGCCGGCCTGAACATGAGGAGGGACGCCGGCCCGAACATGAGAAGGGACGCCGGCCCGAGCGACAGGTATCGCACGTGAAGTTGCGATTTTATTCACTCCGTTTATAATACTTCGTTGGTTGATGTGCAGTCTCGTGGTCGGCCTGTTTCTTAGGGTCGACCACGATAGCGTGAGGGTAAGAGCGAGGTGAGGGCATGGGCTTTTTGAAGAGGTTATTCGGGAAACGAAAACGACCGGTCATCATCGTCTCTGGGCTGCCGCGTTCGGGCACGTCGATGATGATGAAGATGCTGGACAAGGGGGGGCTGGAGCTTGTCACCGACGGGATCCGCGAGGCCAACGAGGACAATCCGAAGGGTTACTATGAGTTCGAGCGTGTCAAGAAGCTGCCCGATGGCGACGCGGCCTGGCTACCGGATACCCGAGGGAAGGTTGTCAAGATTATTTCGGCCTTGCTGCTGCACTTGCCCGACGACTATAAGTACAAAGTGCTCTTTATGCGCCGGCACATCGATGAGATCCTCGATTCGCAGCGTCGAATGTTGATCCGGCGCGGTGAGCCAACGGACCGGGTGGACGACGGCGAGATGGCGACGATGTTCGAGAAGCACCTGCGCAGAGTCTACGTCTGGATGGACCGTCAACCCAACTTGACATACCTGGACGTGGATTATAATACGCTCTTGCGTGGGGACCCGATGCCCGTCATCCGCCGGATTAATGATTTTTTGGGCGGCGATCTGGACGAACAGAAAATGGCGACTGTCATCGATCCAAGCCTATATCGGCAAAGAGCGGAGTAGAGTTCAAACGTTCGAACGTTAACGCATTCGAAGTATTTATAACGAAGCAAGTATCTTTTCACAAAGGAGACAGTATTCTATATGACGAAAGATAAAGGTATTCTCAATCCCCCCTACGGTGGGAATTTGATCGATCTTTTGGTGGAAGGTGAAGAAAGAGAAGCGTTGATCGAGCGGGCCGGGCATTATCCTTCTTTACAGCTCTCCAATCGTAATCTCTGCGATTTGGAGCTCCTGGCCGTGGGCGGCTTCTCGCCGCTGGATCGTTTTATGGGCGAGGCCGACTATAAGCGCGTCCTGACCGAGATGCGCATGGACGACGGTACACTCTTTTCCATCCCCATTACGCTGACGATTAACAAGGAGGATCTGCCGGTACGTGAAGAATGGATCACGCTGCGCGACTCCCGCAATTATCTTATCGCCGTGATGCGCATTGAGGATGTTTTCCGTTGGAATCCGTTGCGCGAGACGCGGCTGGTTCTGGGCACCACGGATCCCCGTCACTCCCTGGTCTCTGAGATGGAGCAGTGGGGTGATTTTTGCATCTCTGGGGAGCTGAAGGTGCTTAATCTGCCAACCCACTATGACTTTATGGAGATCCGCCGCACGCCGGCGCAGACTCGGGCGCTGTTGGAGGAGAAGGGCAATGAGAAGGTTGTTGCTTTCCAGACCCGCAATCCCATGCACCGCGTGCACGAGGCGCTGACCAAGCGCGCTGCTGAGCAGGTGGGAGGCAGTCTGTTGATTCATCCCGTGGTCGGCTTGACGAAACCGGGCGACGTGGATCACTTCACGCGCGTCCGCGTCTATAAGGCGCTGACCGCCGGTTACTACGATGGCTACGACACGGTGCTGAGCTTGTTGCCGCTGGCCATGCGTATGGCCGGGCCGCGTGAGGCGCTCTGGCACGCTATTATACGCCGTAACTATGGCGCGACTCACTTCGTGGTGGGGCGCGATCACGCCGGCCCGGGCACGGATAGCAACGGCAAGCCCTTCTACGGTCCCTACGAGGCGCAGACCATGATGGCGCAGTACGGTGAGGAGATCGGCGTCGAGGCCGTGACCTTTCAGGAGCTGGTCTACGTGCACGATGAGGACCGGTACGTCTCCCGCGAGGACGCGCCCGAGGGTGCCGAGACCGCCTATATTTCCGGAACTCAGGTCCGCGAGGAGTACCTGGCGCAGGGCAAGACGCTGCCGGCGTGGTTCACCCGCCCGGAGACCGCCGATATTCTGCGCCAGAGTTATCCGCCGCGCGACAAGCAGGGGCTCTGCCTCTGGTTCACGGGGTTGAGCGGGGCTGGCAAATCGACCATTGCCAACGTGCTGACGGCCATGCTGCTGGAGCACGGGCGCCAGGTCACGCTGCTGGATGGCGACGTGGTGCGCACCCACCTTTCCAAGGGGCTGGGCTTCAGCAAGGAGGATCGCGACACTAACATCCTGCGCATCGGCTTCGTAGCCAGCGAGATTGCCCGTCACAACGGGACGGTGGTCAGCGCGGCCATCAGCCCCTACCGCAACACGCGCAATGCCGTGCGCGAGATGGTGGGTGAAGGGCGGTTCGTCGAGGTGTTCGTGGACACGCCGCTCGAGGTCTGTGAGGAACGCGACGTGAAGGGGCTGTACGCGAAAGCCCGCCGTGGCGAGATCAAAGGCTTCACCGGTATCGACGATCCCTACGAGGCGCCGCAACACCCGGAGATTCACCTGGAGACGGTGGGGCGTACTCCCGAGGAGAATGCGCGGCAGATCGTGGATTATCTCAGGGGTCGCGGCTTTCTGAATCACGTGTAGTTTTGTTGACGCCGGTTGGCTAACAACCTCGGATTTTGTGTGAACCGCCCATTCACACGAAATCCGAGGTCTGTTTTGTGCATTGGGGTATGAGATGCACGCTTATGCTCTGATCTCCCATCCGCGAGGGCGTCTCAAGCGGTACTATCCTAAATCGTGTCTTGTCCCATAAACTTGATCCCTGGATTCTGTTGGGTCCGCAAGCGTATGACATTACTCTCACGTGCCCGTCTCCGTCCATGATTGACAAACCCTCTTGTGACGATAGAATTGGCTTTGCCGTGGGCTTTGATTGCTTTTCGTCTGTCCGGCTGCCTCTCTCGGACGTACGTTCTGTACGGGAGGGGTTCAATCATCCCCGATGAAACGAGAATAGGGGGACGTTTCGCGACTACACTTATATCGATTGAGGTGTCCTATGCTAAAAGCATCATCGCAACACGTACTTATCACCGGCGGCGCCGGGTTCATCGGCTCGCATCTGGCGGAGGCGCTGCTCGCCCGGGGGGACCGCGTCACGATTATCGATGATCTATCCACGGGCCGTTTCGAGAACATCGCTCATCTGACGGACCGCCCTCGCTTCCGTTATGCCATCGATACCATCACCAATGCCCTGGTGATGGATCGGTTGGCCAGCGAGTGCGACGTGATCTTTCACCTGGCGGCCGCCGTGGGCGTCGAGCTGATTGTGCGTGATCCGGTGCATACTATTGAGACCAATATCCTGGGCACGCACGCGGTGCTCCAGGCGGCGGCGCGCTACCGGAAGAAGGTGCTCATCGCCTCGACGTCCGAGGTCTACGGCAAGGGGGTGCAGGTGCCTTTCGGAGAGGACGACGACCGCGTGCTGGGGCCGACCTCGAAGGCGCGCTGGAGCTACTCCGATTCCAAGGCCGTAGACGAGTTTCTGGGCCTGGCGTATCATAAACAGAGGGATCTGCCCGTGGTGATCTTCCGCCTTTTCAACACGGTGGGGCCGCGCCAGACGGGCCGCTACGGCATGGTGGTGCCGCGCTTCGTGCAGCAGGCGCTGGCGGGCGAGCCCATCACGGTCTACGGAGATGGCAGCCAGAGCCGCTGCTTCTGCAACGTCCAGGACGTGGTGCAGGCGCTGGTGCTATTGATGGAGACGCCGGAGGCCGTGGGTCAGGTCTTCAACGTGGGCAGCACGGAAGAGGTGACGATTTTGGAGCTGGCCCAGCGCGTGCAGGAGGTGGTCGGTGAGACGACCGAATACAACGGACCGGAGGACGCGGCGGGCGTGATCTTTATTCCCTACGAGGAGGCGTATGAGCCTGGCTTTGAAGATATGCAGCGCCGTGTGCCCAAGATCGAAAAAATCCACAGATACACAGGCTGGGTCTCGGAGACACCGTTGGACGCGACGTTGCGGCAGGTGCGGGATTACTACGTTGGCACGTTAGCACGTTAGCACGTTAGCACGTTAGCACGTTGGAACGTTGGCACGTTGGAACGTTAGCACGTTGGAACGTTAAGGGGTCGTTTAGTAATAGCATTGCTGTTTGAGCCGTATTTTCCTACGGTTTATGGTTTATCTCAAGTCGTCGGAGCGGAGTGTGCGCGAGGATGGAGTTGCGTATGAAGCGTTGGAACGTGAAAATGTGGGAACGTTAGAACATTGAGCCATCTGGAGGTAGGAACGTGAATCTGTTGGAGAGGATTGAGCGTCGTGAGGCTGTCGTCGGTATCGTGGGTTTGGGCTATGTGGGGCTGCCGTTGGCCGTGGTCTTTGCCGAGGCGGGGTTCCGTGTGGTGGGTATCGACGTGAATGCGGAGAAAGTGGATGCCATCAACCGGCAGGAATCTTATATTGAGGATATCTCGTCGGAGACGCTGGCCCGACTGCGTGACCGTATCTCCGCGACGACCGACTTTGCGGCGCTGGAGGCATGCGACGCGGTGAGTGTCTGCGTGCCGACGCCGCTGCGCAAGACGGGCGATCCCGACATCTCGTACATTGTCAGCGCGACGACCGAGGTGGCGACCTACTTGCATCGAGGGATGTTGGTGGTGCTGGAGAGCACGACGTACCCCGGCACGACGACAGAAGTGGTGCTACCGCGCTTGGCCGATAGTGGTGACGGCTGGCAAGTGGGCGAGGATTTCTTCCTCTGTTTCTCGCCGGAGCGCGTCGATCCGGGACGCGAGGATTGGACGACCAAGACGACGCCCAAGGTCATCGGTGGGGTGACGGAAGCCTGCCGCGAAGTGGGCGTGGCTCTCTACGGGGCCGCCATCGAGACCGTCGTGCCCGTCTCCTCGCCGGAGGCGGCGGAGATGGTCAAGCTGTTGGAGAACACGTTCCGCGCGGTGAACATCGCCATGGTTAACGAGATGCTGCTGATGTGCGACAAACTGGGCCTTGACGTCTGGGAGATCATCGAGGCGGCGGCGACGAAGCCCTTTGGCTTTATGAAGTTCACGCCGGGGCCGGGCATCGGCGGGCACTGCATCCCCATTGATCCGCTCTACCTCTCGTGGAAGCTCAAGTCGCTGAAGTACACAGCGCGCTTTATCGAGCTGGCCGACGAGGTGAACACGGCTATGCCAGAATACTGGGCGCTGCAGGTGCAGGATGCGCTCAACGAGGTAGCGAAACCCGTCAAAGGGAGCCGCGTGCTGGTGCTGGGCGTCGCCTACAAGCCGGACGTCAGCGACCTGCGCGAGTCCCCGGCGTTGGACATCATCCACCTGCTGCAGGAGAAGGGTGCGGAGGTGCAGTACCACGATCCACACGTCCCCGCCTTCCACCATGACGGGATGAGTATGGGAAGTGTGGCGGACTTGGACGCGGCGTTGCAGGAGGCCGACTGCACGGTCATCGTCACCGATCACAGTGCCTACGATTGGGAGCACGTGGCGGAGCAGGCAAAATTGGTGGTCGATACGCGGCATGCGATAAAGCGTTAGAAAGTCAGTGGGGCGTTTTTCGCCAGAGATACCATTGAAGAAATTGGAGGTAGGAACGTTTGTGGCGATGCCAGAATTGCAGTTGGATCATGTTGTACTACGCGAGCGTTTACAATTGATCTTTGAGCGGTGGGGCGTGAAACGGGCGATCCTGTTTGGTTCCTTCGCGCAGGAATCGGCGACTCGTCACAGTGACGTGGATCTGCTCATTGTTCAGGAAACGGACAAGCGCTGGCTGGACCGTTATGATGGCATTCTGCGGGAGATCGTGGCCGCCATCCCCGGTCATGGTGTGGATCTGTTGATCTACACACCGCAGGAATTGGAGCGGATGCTCGAACGTCCCTTCATTGCCAAGATATTGGAGGAAGGCACGGTGATCTATGAGTCGCACTAAGGCTATGCATCAGGCTCGGCGATGGCTGCAAACCGCCGAGGAAGATCTGCGTGCAGCAGAAGCCTTATACGCTGCCAAGTTCTACGCGCAAGCTTGTTTCTATGCCCAGCAAAGTGCCGAAAAAGCGGTGAAATCACTCTGGTACGCGCTGGACACTTTGCCATGGGGGCATTCGATTCAACAGCTGGTGACGGAATTCCCTTTTTCAGAACAGCTTCCTAACATCGAGGCGTGGATTGACAAAGGGGCGCTTTTGGACAAGTTTTACATTCCTACACGCTACCCAAATGGCTTACCCGACTTAACTCCAGGTGAGGTCTATCGCCGACAGGACGCTGAACGCGGTCTTGCCGCGACTCGGTGGCTGATTTCAGCGTGCCGTCGTTGGCTGCTAGAGCGAGAGGGATAAGTATATGGATGTCGGCGCTTCCTCAGCGCGGGAATCGCGCGAGGGCCTCATAGCATTGTGCGAGCGGTACAAACTCATCGCGATCTATGCCTTTGGCAGTCGTGCGGAGGACGTTGTATCCCGTCTGGACGGTAAGGTCAGGGATGCTGCCTCTCCTTCTTCAGATGTCGATATTGGCGTCCTGCCCTCACGGGATCGTCCGCTGTCCGCCCGTGATCGCGTGCAGCTGATGCTGGATCTGGAAGAGCTGTTGACGTATCGCGTGTCGATCTGGTGATTTTGCCGGAGGCACCGCCTTTCCTGGCGTTGGACGGGGTGCGTGGCCCGTTGCTTTGTGCGACGGACACTGTCGCTGAAGCGGAATACCAACTCTACGTGCTCCGTCGTGCCGGCGATTTGGCGCCCTTTGAGCGGCAATGCCTGCAGATGATCATGGATGGGGAGGCTTTCTGAAAAACGTTCACACGTGTGAACGTTCTAACGTGTGAACGTTCATTTGTCATTTGCTATTTTCATTCCAAAGGAGTCTTCATGAGTCATTATCTCGTCACCGGCACCGCCGGGTTTATCGCGTCGAAGGTTGCGGAGTTTCTGTTGGACGAGGGGCACACGGTCGTGGGCGTAGATAACTTCAGCGAGGCCTACGACGTGCGCCTGAAGGAGTGGCGCCTGGCGCAGATCCAGGGCCATCCCAACTTCGAATTTCACGCCCTGGATATCTGCGACCGCCCGGCGCTGACCGATCTGTTCCAGTCGCATGCCGAAATCCGCAACACGCCCTTCGACGCCCTCATCAACCTGGCGGCCTGGGCCGGCGTGCGGCGCTCGGTGCAGAATCCCTGGATTTACATCGATACCAACGTCACCGGCACGCTCAACCTGCTGGAGCTCTGCAAGACGCACGGCGTGGAGAAATTTGTGCTGGCCTCCACGTCCAGCCTCTACGGGAAGGACAACGAGATGCCCTACCGCGAGGATCAAGACACCAGCCGTCCGCTTTCGCCTTATGCGGCCTCGAAGAAAGGCGCGGAGGCGCTCTGCCACACATACCATTATCTCTACGACCTGGACGTGACCGTCTTTCGCTACTTCACCGTCTACGGCCCGGCGGGCCGCCCGGACATGAGCCTCTTCCGCTTCACCCAGTGGATCTTCGAAGGGCGCCCGGTGACGATTTACGGTGACGGCACGCAGCAGCGCGACTTCACCTACGTCGACGACATCGCCCGTGGCACCATCGCCGGGCTCAAGCCGTTGGGCTATGAGGTCATCAACCTGGGTTCCGATACGCCCGTGGTGCTCATGGAGACGGTGCGCCTCATCGAGAAACTGAGCGGCAAAGAAGCGAATCTGGTTTACGAACCGCGCCATCCCGCTGACGTCTTTGCGACGTGGGCCGGCATCGAGAAAGCGGAGCGCCTACTGGGCTGGCGCCCCCAGACGTCGTACGAGGCGGGCATCGCGGCACTGGTCGAGTGGTATCGGGAGAATCGTGCCTGGGCCAAGGACGTGGAGACCTAAGTAGGTCAGAAAAACTATCTTAACCTTTGCTTGGTGCCGCTAAGACGAAGAATGAGACGTGCTCCTGTTCCAAGTGTGCAGGGTCCGCTAAAATCGCGGATCTAGCGATCCGCTCGAAGTAAGTAGAGTACAGGAACTTTTACGGCCCTACTTGGCGGGGGCCGGCGTCCTCACCTCTAGCTAGGGCCGGTGTCCTCACTTCTATCAGGGGCCGGTGTCCTCGCCTCTAGCTGGGGCCGGTGTCCTCACCGTGCCCCTTTGCGACGTGCTCCTGTTCCAAATATGAGTTTTCAAGCCCGTCAATCCGCATGCTGCTTTCTTTTTTTGCCATTTATGGTATCTTCTTGTTTGTTGTCAACTTAACATGGTTAAACACGAGGAAATGAATTCATGGAAACAAATGACGAACTGACGCGTGATTTCCAAGCCTACTGGCATCTCATACGCCGCTGGCTCTGGTTGATTGTGCTGGCTGCACTGCTGGCTGGGGGGACCTCCTACGTCGTTAGTAAATGGTTTGTCGAACCCGTCTACAGCGCCAAGGCGCAAATCGTCATCCAGCCCAGCAGTTCTGTTGCCGGCTCAGATTATCAGGACATCCTGGCGGGTCAGCGGGCCGCGCTCACTTATGCGGAGATGATCCAGAGCACACCTGTGCAGGAGGCAGCCCTCGCCCAGATAGGGTACTCAGAGGCAGAAATCACGCACTTTATGGAGCGGGATTTCCCCTACGATTTGACTATTCAACCCGTGCGGGATACGCAGGTCATCGCGGTGGAAGTTGAGAGCACCGACCGTCACCTGACCGCGAATTTCGCCAATACGCTCATCGAGGTCTTCATCGAACAGAATCAAGAGCGTCAGACCGCACGTTATCGGGGAGCACAGGAGCGGCTGCAGGAGCAGATGGATGGGCTTGAGGAAGACATGGGGGCCTTGATGGCCCGTCTGGAAGCGGAAGAGAGCGCGCAGGAGCGGGGGCAGATTGAGGCGCAGATCACGCAGCTGCAGGACTCGCTCTCCCGGCTCTCTGGCGCCTACCAGAGCATTCAGGTCGCCGAACTGCAGGCCGCTGACTTGGTCAGCATTGTTGAGCCAGCCCGCGTGCCGCGCAACCCCGTCCGCCCGCGCACGTTGATGAACACGCTGTTGGCTGCGGTGGTTGGGGGGATGGTCGCTGTCGGCGGCGTCTTCTTGCGAGAATATCTCGATATCAGCCTGCGCAATCCCGATGAAGTGGAAGCACTCTCCCAGGCACCGGTGCTGGGACGTATCTGGTTTGAGGAGGAAATCGCGAAAGCCGATGGCGCGGGTCAACACGGGATTGTTGTCAATAAGCCTCTATCGTTGACGGCCGAGGCTTATCGCCTGCTGCGTACCAACCTGCAATTCTCTTCGGTCGACGTCCCCCTCAAAGTGATTCTGGTCACCAGCCCGGGTCCCAGTGAGGGAAAATCCACCGTTGTCTATAATCTGGGCCTGGCTCTGGCGGCTTCCGGCAAGCGGGTGGTCATGATTGATGCTGATATGCGCCGCCCGAAACTCTGCGAATACGCCGGCGTCGAGCGCAAGCCCGGTTTGAGCGATGCTCTGGTGAAGGCCGATACCCTGGACTTTGAAACCTATCTCCACACTCTCCAAGATGTGGGGAATGTCCGGTTGCTGCCGCCGGGACAGATGCCGCCCAATCCTACCGAGCTTCTGGGATCGCAGCGGATGTCCCAGCTGTTGAACGGCTTCCGCGATCAGGAAGACCTCATTGTCCTGATCGATTCGCCGCCGGTGCTGGCTGCGGCCGACGCGCCGGTACTGGCTGCGCTGGTCGACGGGGTGTTACTGATCCTGGAGATCGGCGAGACGCATCGCCAGATGTTGGTTCAGGCTGTGGAGCAGATTGAACGCAGCGGGACTCGGTTGCTGGGCACTGTGTTGAACAAGGTGCCCATGAACGGCAGAGGTGGATATTACTATTACTACTACTATTCGGATGACGAGCAGCAGCAGTCCATCTGGCCCTGGGCTAAGAAGAAGCGTCGACGACGTCGGCATCCTGCTTCTAAAGAGCAGTAATATACGTTAGCGCTCAACAAACGCCGTGACGCATGGTCGTCGCGGTCGGTACGGACCGGGCATGTATGGTCAGCGAAGTAGCTACGTTGCTGGATGACGACTTGGTCTATCAGCTGATGGCCCAGGCCGTCATTCCCTATGGCGACGGTCATGCGGCGCAGCGAATTGCGGCAGTATTGCTGGATGGGCACGTTATTCCTTTTCAACGAGGATGAAGTCGCCAAGCCGATTGAAGCGCTGATGGTGTAGAGATGAGGTACGTATGGGTGAAGAGAGAACCTCTGCATTTCAAAGGGCATTGGACGCGGTGGAGCGTGAGGTGTACCGGCGTGGCGAGGTGCGTTGAGGTTCAGGGGATACGTTATTGGTGGAATTGACGGAATGACGGATTTGCTTTGGAGTGCGTCATTTGTCAGAGCGTTTAAGCGTAAGACCCGGCGTCATCCAGAGTTGCGCGAACGCATCGGAGTGACGCTGCGCAGACTTGCCGAAGACCCTTTTCGTCCGTTGGCTTTGGTGAAAAAAGCCTTTTTACCACAGAAAGCGCGGAGGTCGTTGAGAAAAAACAAAGAAAAAACTCTGTAACCTCTGGTTTGTAGAGGCCTCTGCGGTAAAACAAATACCATGAAAGACGATCTAGCCGCGATCACAGATGCGAGTATCGAGGGGTTTTGATGATGCTACTGAATGGGCAGCGTGCGTGCTGCCAGGGGGATGAAGATGGGAGAAAAAGTAAAAGAAACTGCACGTCAGTACGCTTCTACATCTCCACACCTTTCTCTGCCGCCACGACTGGGTCTT
>DAOTUH010000145.1:0-10917 GCA_034437255.1 Anaerolineae bacterium | reverse complement strand
GTATCACCGGCATGCGCTTTGGTTGTCTTGAAAAATGAATCAACTGATGTTGATTTTCTCTCCAATCTGTTGTATCCTAAAGGTTAGGGGCGGAAAGCTAGAGCACTTCATCAAATCTTCTGTTTTGTTTCATAAGTTTGGTTGTAATCGTTTAGTCTTATGAGCAGCCCGGGCGCAACGCACTTACGAATCCAAAAAACTGTGCTATGAAGCACTCCAGGTTAATTTAGCATGTCCTGGCTTGTCAACTTCGGCGAAAGTGCGTCGTACCTCAGAAGCATAAACAGACACGTTTGGTTTTGATGAAACGTTTAGTTGACGCACCCGACGATTCCAACTCACCACATCCATAACCTTAGCAAGGAGGTAGTCATGAAACGGGCAATCGGTGTTGTGTTGGGAGTTTTGATGTTCCTCATGTTGTTCACGCCTGTGATGGCTGCTCCCAACCCAGGCAGCTGGGAGATTTTGGGTACACATATCGTCAAGAGTGGAGAAACGTTGTACTGCATCGCACGCGCGTACGGTGTTGCTCCCTGGGCCATCGCCCAGCAGAACGGTATCCTCAATGCTAACTTGATCTATCCGGGGGCCATCTTGCAGATTCCTAATGTCTCGGCTACCTTACCTGATGGGCCCACGTGTGACAAGCAGTTTGACGTGGATCCCGATGGCGAACAACCTGAGGTTGTGCAATGCGGTGAGGACATCTGCACGTGTGATTCGCAGCACGTCGTGAAAACGGGTGAAACGCTCACCACCTTGGCCATTCATTACAATGTGCCGATGTGGGAATTGGCGCATTGCAACTGTATTTACAACCTCAACTACATCCAGATTGGCATGGAGCTCTGCATCCCGCCGTCTCCATAGTCACCAGTAAGTTTGGCCGTCACAAGCGGTCATGGCATGCCGGAGGTCGTCTGATCTCCACTATTTAGGTTGGTTTTGAGTCGTACTGGTAGTATAACCTAGTCTAGGAGGGACAATGAATTTTGGTGAGAACATCAGGCACGCGGATTGGAAGAAGGAAAAGCATGTCCCGGTGATCGAGTTGCCGGACAAAATTGAGGCCGGAATGCCGTTCACCGTGACGGTAAGCGTGGGCAAAGAAGTGTCACATCCCAACACTACCGAGCATCACATCAAATGGATCGACGTCTATTTCAAGCCGGAGAATGGGCAGTTCTTGCATCAGGTGGGCCACTTTGATTTCTCGGCTCACGCCGAGTCCGCCAAAGGACCCAACGAAGGTCCGGTGCTCACCGAGCCTATCACTTCTTTCTCCATGACGGTCAAGGAACCCGGCGAGCTTATCGCGTTGGAACTCTGCAACATCCACGGAGTCTGGGAGAGCACCGCGACTATTGAACTTGCTTGATTCAACGTTGATGGATGTCCATGGGGGGAATCAACGTCGCGACGTTGATTCCCTTCCTGTTTTGTATCCACTTTCATTTGCTTTCATTAACCAAAAAAGGAGAAAACCTATGCCAGAGTTTGTGAATCCGTTTAGTGGTAAAGTCCCCGAACGTAAGCTGACGAAAGAGGAACTGATCCGCGCCATCCGCCTCAACATCGCAGCGGAGCACGAAGCGATCCATCTCTATATGGCCCACGCCGAAGCCACCGATCATCCCTTGGCCAAAGAGGTGCTCATCGACGTCGCCAACGAGGAGCGTGAGCACGTCGGCGAGTTTATGCAGCTTCTGGAGATCCTCACCGGCGATGAGGCTGACTGGGTCGCCACCGGGCGAGCAGAAGTTCTTGAGGAAGCGGAGAAGCTCGGCGTGGAAGCTTCTAACGCCACGGACGCCGAAGATGAGACCACCATTGGATCGTTGAGGTAGCCGCATACTGTGTAACTGAAAGGAGTTTGTATATGGCAAATAAGTACTTAGCACGTGAGGATGCGCCCTTTGGCTCAGAAATTTGGGCGAAGCTAGATTCTGTCATGATCGACACCGCGAAACAGCAGCTTTCCGGCCGGCGTCTGCTCGACGTCGAAGGGCCCTATGGACTTGGGCTTAAGTCTATCCCGCTTTCCGACGTGACCACTGACGACGGCCTGATTGTGGGACGCTCGCAACCTGTGGTGTGGATCCGGCGCGGTTTTGAGATAGGCGTGCGGGACATCGCCAACTACGAGCGGGACGGGATCTCGTTGAGCGTGTTGCCGGTGGTGGAGGCCGCTCAGGAGTGTGCCCGGCTCGAAGATGAGCTGATATTCCACGGGACCGACGGCGTCGCAGGGTTGTTAACGGTGGAGGGTGCCCACGATTTTGAGCTCTCCGCCTGGGACAGGGTAGGCGCAGCCGGCAACGACATCATTGAAGCCATCACCTTGCTGGATGACGCAGGTTTCCATGGGCCGTACACCCTGGGATTGGCACCCGAACGCTACAACCTGCTGCTCCGTCTTTACGAGCGCGGTAACCGTAGCGAATTGGAGCACGTCAAGATGATGGTGACGGATAGCATCGTCAAGGCACCGGCCATCGAGAGCGGAGGTGTGCTCATGGCCTCCGGGCGCCAGCACGCGTCGCTGGTCTTGGGCCAGGATATGTCCCTGGGCTTTATCGGGCCGGCCGGTGATGAGATTGAATTCTTCATCTCCGAAAGCCTGGCGCTGCGTATTCGTGTCCCTGAGGTTATCTGTCGCTTGCAGTGAACGTATGACGCCGCTGTCGCTTTTTCAGAGAGGCTGAAGGTTCTTCGGCCTCTCTTTTTGCTTCTTATCTCTTCTTATCTCTTCTTATCTCCAACTTGTTGAAGGACACAGCTTGACGGAAAAAACTATTTATATTATAATAACTATGATTATAGATAAAACAAGCATATATTTCGGAGGTGAATCATGCGGAACCTATGGCGTTTATTCGCAATCGCGTTATCGCTGGTGCTGATGGCCGGTTGTGGCACGGCAACGACAGCACCGACGTCAGAGCCGCGCCCCACCGCTACGAACGCGCCGGCCGAAGAGCCGCCGGAAGCGCCCACCGCGACCCTCGAACCGATGGATGAGGAAGAGGCGCCGACACCGACAGCAGAGGCGCCGACACCGACAGCAGAGATGGCAGAACCGGCCGGGCAAATTGATGGCATCGTCGATTCAGCGGAGTATCCAGATACGGCGACCTTCGGTGACGTGCAGCTCTGGTGGCGCCATGACGGTGAGTATCTCACCTTTGCGATGGAAGGTCCGACAGAAGGCTGGATTTCCATCGGCATTGAGCCTTCGCGGGGCATGGAGGACGCTGATTTCCTCTTCGGCTTTGTGGATGATGGTGAAGCCCAGTTCTGGGATGCGTATGGAACGGCGCCTGCAGGCGCATCACATCCCCCAGATGAGGATCTCGGCGGCACCAACGATGTTGTTGATTTTGCCGGCGTCGAGGAAAACGGTGTGACCCGGTTTGAGGTCCAAATCCCGCTCGCGTCTGGCGATACCTACGACAAAGAGCTCGTGCCGGGAGAGACCTATGCCATCATCATAGCCATGGGCGCCTCCGATGAGTACAACTCTCGGCATTTTTTCGTGACGAGTGGCGAGTTGGTATTGAGCGAGTGAGATGCGCCTATGACAGAGTGGCGGCAAGTTGACCTCGTGGCTCTTCGAACATCATAGTTGCCTGACCTGGGTTCCAGCCTATACTTGAAGTGTGAAAACGTGTTGGCTATCAACTTTCTGCGAGGAGGTAAGAACAATGGACTGGTTAGAGATATTGAAAAGAGCGATGAAACTGGAACGCAATGGCCGTGAATTCTATCTGCGGGCGGCTGACATCAGCCGTGAGGCAGACGCGGTCCAGATGTTCCGGCGGTTGGCGGATGATGAGCTCGATCATTATAATTTCCTGCAACGAGAATATGCCGAAGTGTTATGTAACGACTCCTGGTGTGAGATTCCTGAGCTAGAAGATATCGAAACGCCAGATGAAAAGAGACCTATTTTCCCAGATAAGAAAGACATCGGTGAGGTTTTGCCCGAGGAGGCGTCTCTGGAAGACGTGCTTCTCTTTGCCCTGGATGCTGAGGACAAGACGGTGGATCTCTATGAGAAGAGCGCCGAAGAGGTAGATGATCCTCGCGCTGAGGAATTCTTCTCGCGATTGGCTCGCGTCGAAAAGGGCCACTTCAGCACCGTGTTTCAGCGCTACGAGTCCATCTTTCATTATCCGCGATAGGTGTGCCCATCTGGGGTATGCCTCTGTTCTTATTAGATTTGCAGTGGCTCCATAGAGAGTGTTGGAGGAAAGAGATATGGAAGAGAACGTTGAGGTTGCTCAAGTGGGAAAATCGGCCCCTGTTTTCGAGACCAAGGGGTTGATCGGGGACAAGATCGAGCAGGTGGATCTCGCTGACTATCGTGGCAAATGGGTGATGTTGTTCTTCTATCCTGGCGACTTTACCTTCGTCTGTCCGACGGAGCTGGTCTCGGTTGCAGACCGTTACGATGAGTTCCGTGACAAGGGCGTACAGGTCCTTTCGCTCAGTGTCGATTCACCGGCCGTTCACAAGGCTTGGCAAGAACACGAGCTCTCTAAGATGATTGATGGTGGGCTCCCGTATCCTATGTTGACCGACAAGGCCGGCAAAATTGGAAAAGCGTATCTAGTCTACGACGCTGAGGAGAACATTGATCTGCGAGGCTTTTTCCTCATTGATCCAGATGGGGTGTTGCAGGTCGCCGAAGTGCTCAATGAGTCCATGGGCCGCGACGTCGACGAGATTCTGCGGCTAATCCGAGGGGCGCAGTACGTCTATGTGCGCAAGGATGAAGCGTTGCCTGCTTGCTGGAAGCCCGGTCAGGAGACGCTCAAACCCGGCGAGGAGTTGGTCGGAAAAGTCTGGCAGACCTGGAAGAAGTCGTAGATGGCACCTTTGATTCGGGATGACAACGGGCCTCCCCTAGGGAGGCCCGTTGTGCCGTGTCGGCAGAATGTGGTCAGAGGATGAACCGCTATGCCTGAGTTGCCCGAAGTCGAGACGGTGGCCCGGAAGTTGCGCCCGCGCGTCGTGGGACGTGAGATTCGCGCCGGGGAGGTGCTCTGGCCGCGCACGGTGGATCGTCCCGCGCCCGAGGATTTTGTTGCGCAGATGACGGGCACGCGGATCACGTCTGTCGGCCGGCGAGGCAAGTTTCTCCGCTTCGCACTTGGTACAGGTCAGACGTGGCTGGTACACTTGCGCATGACGGGCAAGTTCTTCCTCTGCGCCGTCGATGAAGGGGCGTGCCGCATCGCTGAGACCGCCCGTCACTGGAACGCCGATCACGTGCGCGCGCGCTTCTATCTGGAGGACGGGCTGGGCCTGGTCTTCGTCGATATGCGCAAATTCGGGCGTTTCTATCTCGTGGATGATCCGCAGGAGGTGCTGGGCCCGTTAGGCCCGGAGCCGTTGGGCGATACCTTTACCGTCGCGTGGCTTGCACAGGCGTTGGAGGGACGTCGGGGCGAGATCAAGCGCTTGCTGCTCAATCAGCACTTTATCGCGGGACTGGGCAATATCTACGTCAGCGAAGCACTGTGGCGCGCCCGCATTCATCCCCAACGGCGGGCCGGCTCGCTGACACGCGACGAAATCGCGCGTCTGCGCGATGCCATCGTCGTCTCGCTGCGAGCCGGCATCGTTGACGGTGGCACAAGCCTCGACGACCGGCAGTACGTCTATCCCGACGGCGGATTGGGCAGTCATCAATCGGCATTGGTCGTCTACGACCGGGCCGGTGATCGCTGTCCCCGCTGCGGGTATCTCGTGGAGCGCATTGTGCAGGGACAGCGTAGTACCTATCTCTGTCCCGTCTGCCAGACCGCACCGGAGAACATCGCATAGCCAGAAACGAATTGGAGTGTAATGGCGTTGACAATCGCCAGGGACAAGTATCAGGGAGGATGATCATGTTAAAACGAACGAGACTCGATATCCAAGGCATGTCTTGTCAAATGTGCGTGAAGCACGTGACGGAGGCTTTGGAAGGCGTGGATGGCGTCAAGAAAGTCCAGGTGAACTTGGACAAGGGCCAGGCCAAGGTCCGGTACGATCCTGACAAAGCGGATTTGTCGGCGTTCAAGACAGCCGTCGCCGAGGCAGGCTACGAGGTTGTCGAGCAGTGAATAGTGCGACAGTGAAACTCTGCTGGGAAAATTCGGTAAGTCCTTCAAGTCGGCCAAAAATCGGACACGGGCGGACACGGGAAAACACGGCAAAAACGGTGAGCGCAGTCCGTGTTTTCCCTGTCCTGATATAGAACTCTCGTAGTCACAAGGAGACGAGGGGCGCAGGTAACAATTGGGGGGAGAAGGTAATTGGGATTCTGTGGGCGTATCTGTTTAGTCTTGTGAGCGGTGCGATGCACTTACGACGAAGAAGGCGCCGGGATTTGAAAAAAGGCCCCGGAGCGTCTTTGTAACCCCATATCTTTTCAGATCGAAGGTGCGTTGCACCTGAGTGCTCATCAAACTAAACACTTACCTGTGGGCGAAGATGCCGGGAGATGAGCAGTTTCTGGCAGATACGCCGCCCACAAAAGACCGCCGAGGTCTTTCCCCATGGTTTCTACACGCCCGGAGACGAGGCATAATGAAGCCAGGGCGGGCAAACGTGATGGTGAGCTGTCCCTTTGAAGTCGCTTCGTTTGCCGCTATTCAGCTACGACTGCGCTAAGGGCAACTTTACGCGGAACGTGCTGCCCTCTCCCAAGGTGCTTTCGACGCTGACATCTCCGTGATGCGCTTCCACGATTTCTTTCACCAGCGCTAATCCCAGACCGGTTCCCCCGTAGGGGCGCGTCATGCTGCCATCCACCTGATAGAAGCGCTCAAAGATACGGTCTTGTTTTTCTTCGGGGATGCCAATGCCGGTATCCGATACCTCTAGGGAACACCACCGATCCTCTTTCCAGAAGCACAGGGCGACTTTTCCGCCGGGTGGAGTAAATTTCATCGCATTATCCAACAGGTTGTCCATCACCCGGTGTAAATGCACTTCGTCCCCCATGACGGTGGCGGTTTCGGGCTCTATAGTAGCTTCCAGCGTCAACTCTTCTTGCTGAGCCCGGATCTGAAATTCTTCTAGGAGGTCTTGAAGTAAGGAAACCAGCTCCACAAAGCTCGGTTCGATCTGCCGGGTTTCCGTTTTCAGGATGGCGTTGAGATCCTCCAGCATCTTAGAAAGCATCCGCGACCGGCGCGCAATGACGGTGATGGACTTTTGTTGCTCTGGAGGAAGCGCTCCGAGGTTTCCGGTCTCTAACAGCTCGGCGTGACCACGGATGAGGGTGACCGGCGTGCGCAGCTCGTGAGAGGTGTTTTGGATGAATTGATTCTTCATCGTATCGAGCTGTTGCAGGCGCTCCAGTGCTCGTGCCAGATCCGCCGCTCGTTCCTGAGAATCCGCGAAGAGTCGGGCGTTTCGGATGGCGATGGCGGCTTGATCGGCCAACAGCGAAAGCACCCGCAGCTCGTTTTCGCTGAAGGGATGCGGGTGCAAAAACGCGATGCTCATGACGCCGATCACTCGCTGGTCGATGAGGAGCGGTAGCCCCAGAATTGCGCCCTCCCAATCCGTGGCTTTGAACAACGGATGGGTGCTGAGGTCTTCAACAATCAAGCGCTTGCCAGATCGCGCGACGGTGTAGGTGATGCCGTCGTCCCTCGGCTCAGAAAAAGGCTTGTGGCGTTCACCGTCTGTCCAACGTGCTGCGCCAAAGTGCAGTTTCTCACCGTCATAGAGGAAAATATGTGCGTCATCTCCCTCGACCAGCTGGAGGGTGTGCTTGAGAATGGCCTGTAGGACCGGTTTGAGTTCGAGACTCGAAGTCAGGTGCAGCGTTGCCTGGCGGACGGCTTCCAATTCCTGGCGCCGCCGCTGTTCTGCGATGAAGAGACGCGCGTTCTCCAGAGCGATGGCAGCGTCAAAGGCCAACATCTCCAAAATTCGCTGGTCTTCGGCTGTATAGACGCGAGGTCGGTAGCTCTGCGTGGAGATCATCCCGAAAACCCCACCTCGAAGTCGAAGTGGCACCGCTAACACGGAACGAACGTGGGGCGGATGACCAAAGCGGAATCGATCAAGAACCTCCCTGTCGCGGGCCGCTTGAACATCCGGGATCAGCCGGGACTCTCCTGTGGCGATAATCTGTCCACTAAGGCCCTGGCCATAAGGGATGCGGCGCGGCGTCCGTCGTTCACCGCGATCCACCCAATAGGGAAAGTAAATCTGAGCCTTCTGCCTGTCGAGCAGAGCGATAACAAACACCTCGCTCTCCATCAGCCGTGACGTGGTTTCGTGGATGGCCCGATAAACCTCATCGGCGTCGGCGCGGATGGAAATGAGCTCCTGGCTGGCGCTATGCAGTATGGCCAATCGCTTTGCGGTCTCAATGGCCTGGTAGTGAAGCTGGACGTTGATCAGCACCATGGCGACTTGATGGGCCACCGATTCTAGAAAGCGCCGGTGATGGGTGTTGAAAGCGCACTTACGAGACGAGCTTACTGAGAGTGCACCGATCAGTTGCTGATGTGCGAGGAGTGGTACCCCCAAGTAGGACCGTATCGCAGAACCGCCACGTGGCCTGGCCGGAAGCGGCTCGGTCGTTATATCGTTGATCAACAAGGACTGGCGCTTCTGCATCACCCAACCCGTCAAGCCACCCGCGTCCAGGGGTTGGTGAAGTTGTAGGATCTCCGGTGAGGCCAGGTCTTGCGTTATCAAAAACGCGATGTCCAGCTCCTCGTTCTCTTGATCATAGAGAGCCAGGTAGAAATCCTCCGGTGCCAACAAGGGCTTGATCTGCTCATAGAGTCGCTTGACGAGTTGGCTGGGATCAAGCACACTGCTCGTGACGAGCGCTATCTCGTAGAGGCTGGAGAGTTCCTGGGTGTTTTCCCGGGCCGCTGCAAAGAGCTGGGCGTTTTGAATCGCGACAGCGACCTGATCCGCCAGGAATTCGAGCAACGCGGGATCACACATTGTTTTCTCGAGCGGGTGTTTGCAGGTGACGATGAGTACACCGATGATGGCGCTGTTCAGACACAGGGGGATGATGATTTCAGCGCCTACATCTTTGAGATCAACACAACAGAGATCGACCATTTCTTCAGGCGTGGTGAGGGTGCACGGTTTCCCGGTGTTAATCACCTCGCGGAAAGGACTTTCCTGGATCGACATGTCGATGTGGGGCTCGCGCTGCGGTTCGGCGCTTCCATAATGGGCCCTGCAAATCAGGTGATTATCCTCTACCAGCGCGACCTGGACGCTATGCAGGTCAAGTCTGACGGAGATAAGGCGCACAATGGTCGGTAGCAACTCATCCAGTTGCAGGATGGCCGTGATCTCCCGACCCAGCTCGTAGATAGTCCCTATGCGTTGCGCGTGTTGCCTGGCCTCGGTCGTTCGCCGAAGCCGGTCGATGGCTGTCGCTAACTGGGCGGCCAGGGTGACGAGCACCTGTTCATCCACGTCCGAGAAATCGTCGAGTTCGCAGCTTTCCGCGTCAACGACGCCGATCACCTCGCCGTTGATGATGAGCGGCACGCAAAGCTCAGATTTAACCGGCGGATTGACCGCGATGTAGCTGGGATGTCGGCTGACATCCCCGGCCCGAAGGGGGCGTCCCGTCTGGGCGACTTGGCCAGTGATGCCCCTTCCCACCGGGACGGATCTCAGATGGTTCATGCCCGCTTTGCGTTGGTATGAGGGATGTAGGCTCAACGTGCCATTCTCGCGCTCAAGAAGCATCACGCCAAAATTATCAGGGCTCAACAGCTCGCCGACGATTTGCGTGGCGCGCTCCAAGAGTCTGTCTTCATCTTCTGCTTCTGTACCTGCGACGGCAATTGTGTGGAGGACGTCGAGTATGGTTGACCAGCGATGCTCAGGTACAGGGTGGGACGATTCTTCGGTCATGCTTTGCTCCCAAATAACCTCCGGGGTGCAGTAAAGGCAATCTCTACCGGTTCAAAATGTCTAAGCGTTGACTCACCTGAAAAAAGGTTATACCTCACGCGAAGACGCCGCCGACCAAAAGGTCGGACAGTCGCCAAGATTCTTAAATTTGCCCTTACTTTTCTGAATAGTAAAGCCAGCCTAGATCAATAAAATTGACCATCTTATGAATTCCCTTTGCGCCTTTGTGTGAGGTTGATGGTTATTTCAGTGAAGTCAGGCGTTACAAATAGACTAGAATCGTATGCGATCCTGGCCCTATGGGACTTTGCATGGTAACCAGAAATCGGGTTCGATCCTCCCCATCGATTATGTGGATTCTCACTGATTTTCAATTTTCTGGATGAATCTGTGAAAGCAACCGTTTAGGTTTGTGAGTGTTCAGGTCGCACCTCAGAAGACAAAACAGATACCTGTGAAATTCGCGGTTGATATCTCGCTTTGCGTGAGGTTTGACCGGCGGCCCAGCAACCGCACAAATAGAAACAGCATGAAAGACATCGCCCCACTGACGGAACGAAGGCGCCGCTTTTTAGGGAAACGAGGGCATTTTGAAGTCATTTTTGATGGTACTTTCCCTACCCAGAACTTCCTTGCTGCTCTAATTATGCGGTTGCCAAAGCGCGGTCAAAGGCCATGTTTGACGATGGTAAATCCTAAGTCTATACATCTTGTCGGGGGCTTCAATCTATCACGCCTATTACGCTCTTTGCAGTGGAAGTATACCACGTTACAATAGGGTAGCGAATAGGTTTCATTAATATGTGGTTAAAAAATGATTACCACCGGTACTTCTCTCCTATTGTGTTGACAAGGGATCTGTGTTAGAATGAGTTAGATGTTTGCTAACTATTGGCAAGTCAAAGGTGCGATTTTAGGCATTGTATCTATTATCTGCTTTGGATTGGAGGTCAAGATGTGGAACCTTCGTAGCTCCGAGAAAGGCCAGGGACTGGTTGAATATGCTCT
>DAOTUH010000144.1:0-4039 GCA_034437255.1 Anaerolineae bacterium | reverse complement strand
GGCCTTAATTTTGTCTACGATGGTTGGCAATTCGCGTATAACCGTTCTCCTTACGATGAGGAGGTCAACATCGGCGTATTCGTGGATCAGAAGATTACGCATGCCGATTATCTCTGTCCAGGGTAATTGGGGATGGGCCAAGCGAAACTCGTCTGAAATACGCCGCGCGGCTTCACCGATGATCTCAAAACGTCTAATAACCGCATCCTGGCACTGGATGTCTGCGAGGAATGCTTCTTCGTCCTTGTTCTCGACGTAAGAGATCGCCAGTTTCGCTGCTTCGAGAATGTCAAGCAGATAGGTTCGGTCACGATTCATAGACTGCCTCTGCCGAGCTTAAAATTTCGTGTTTGCGGAGATGATTTCGGCCGGCTTCAATGCCTCGGCGACTTACCAAGTCCACATCGTGCCCCAGGATTTGAGATAATTCTCTTTGCATGTGTACCATATCGAAGAGCGTCGGCGCTGCTTCAGGTGAGAAACTAACCATCACGTCTACGTCGCTGTCGGCCTTGAAATCGTGGCGCAGCACGGAGCCGAAAAAGGCCAATTCGCTGACCTTCCAGCGTCGACAGAATGCCCTAATCTCTTCCTGATTAACTGAAATCTGCATCGTGTCCCTTAAACCTCATGGTATCCTCGCGCCGGGTCTCTGGGATTTCGCCGGGTAACCCAAAAACAATCTTAAATTGTAAGCGTTTAGCGTTATGAGTAACCAGGTGCAACGCACTTTTGATCTGAAAGATATAAAGATGCCAAGGTTTCCCAGGGCTTTTTTTCAACTCACGATGTTTTCTTCGTCGTAAGTGCATCGCACCGCTCACAAAACTAAACAGATACTTCCGATTGGGTATAGGACAAATTATAGGAGAAATGTAGCCGCGATTTCTAAATCGCGCACCCTTAAATTTTTACCACTGATGTTTCATTTTCTGTGAAAATCTATGAAATCCGTGGTTAAGTTTTCAGTCCGATCATGCGAAGTCGAAAAGAGCCCTCGCGCCTAAACCTACTTCGATTCTATTACGTCCTCAGGGCGTATGCAACTTCCCGCTTCCGACTGGGTATAGGACAAATTATAGGAGAAATGTAGCCGCGATTTCTAAATCGCGCACCCTGACTCTATCGTATACCCCCTTCCGGCTGTGGAGACGAAGAGTCTAGCCGTTGACAAGCTGACGGCTCTATGCTAAAATGGAAATAGATATGAAAACCTTTCCATACCCTTTCCATCTTTGCGGCAGATCGTGCAGTCGATCAAGGATTGACGATGCTAGAAGACCACGATAAGAAAAAGCGGGTCACTATCACGGACGTCGCCGAGCGGGCTGAACTCTCGCCTGCCACCGTCTCGCGCGCATTGAACAAGAGCGGTTACGTCAGCGAGGACGCGCAAGCACGTATCGAGCAGGCCGTCGCCGAACTCGGCTATCAGCCCAACTGGATGGCGCGCTCGTTGCGGGGCAAGCCGTCTCGCTCCATCGGGCTGATCATTCCCGACATTCTGAATGTCTTCTACACATCCGTCGCCAAGGCCGTCGCCGAGGCGCTGCGCTTAGATGGCTACGAGTTGATTCTCTGTCCAAACGACGAAGATCCTGAAATCGATCTTGGCTATCTCAAGACGCTCTGGCAGAAGCAGGTCGATGGCATTATCTACGTCCATCCGGCGGGAGGCGACAACTCCAAATTCGTGCGCCAACTTGCGCAGGGCGGCATGCCCATCGTGGAGATGACGCGGCAGCGTGAGGATGGCTTGCTGGACGCCGTCTTAACCGACGACTTTCGCGGGGCGTACCAGGTGACCGAGCACTTGATTGGGCTGGGGCACCGGCGCATCGGCTTTGTCGTGGGACGCACGGAGCTTTCCACCGGCAGACGGCGCGTCGACGGCTATCGCCGGGCGTTGGAAGACGCGGGCATTGCCCCGGAGCCTGATTTGCTCCGTATCGGGTCGTTCACCCGCGATCACGGAGAGGCAGCGGCCCGCGCGCTGCTGTCGCTGCCGGAGCCGCCCACGGCGATCTTCGCAGGCAGCAACCGCATCCTGATGGGCGTGCTCTACGTCTTGCGCTGCCAGGGTGTGGGGATTCCTGAGGACGTCTCGGTGGCGACCTTCGACGATGCTGAATGGCTCGGCGTCTGGCATCCGCCCATCACCGCCGTCGACGTTGCCATTGACGAGATGGCCCAGTTGGCCGTGGATCTACTCTTGCGCCGCATGGCCTGCCCGGAGAAGAAACCGGTCACTTATCGGCTGAGCACCACTTTGATCGAGCGAGCCTCATGTGTCGTTCAAACGTTTGAACGTTCGAACGTTTGAACGTTTGGTCGTTCAAACGAACTTGTAACATATAGCATAAGGAGGATAGCATGGAGTACAGATCATTAGGACGTACAGGCGTACAGGTCAGCGAACTCTGCCTGGGATGCATGAATTTCGGCGGCAAGACCACGCCGGAGGATTCCTACGACATCATCGATCGTGCCATTGACGCGGGCATCAACTTTCTCGACACGGCCAACGTCTACAGCCGGGGGCGCAGCGAGGAGGTCGTGGGCGAGGCGCTCAAGCGCAACGGCAAGCGCGAGCAGATTGTGCTGGCGACCAAGGTCCACGGCCGGATGGCTGACGACGCGCCCAACGCCTGGGGCAACCACCGCCGCCACATCATCGAGCAGTGCGAGGCCAGCCTGCGCCGCTTGCAGACCGACACCATCGATCTCTACCAGATCCACCGGCCCATGTCCGGCATCCCCATCGACGAGACGCTGCGCGCGCTGGACGACCTGATCCGCGCGGGCAAGGTGCGCTACGTCGGCACGAGCACCTACGCCGCCTGGCAGCTGGTCGAGTCGCTCTGGGTCTCCAAGGAACTGGGGCTGAACCGCTTCGTCTGCGAGCAGCCGCCCTACAACCTGCTAGACCGCCGCATCGAGCGGGAACTGTTGCCCATGGCCCAGACCTACGGCTTTGGCATCATCCCGTGGAGCCCGCTGGCGGGCGGTCTGCTGACGGGCAAGTACCGCCGCGATCAAGAGCCGCCCGAGGACGCGCGCTACGCCGATGTCGAGGGCAAGCCGTGGATGGAGCGGCGTCTTACGCCGGGCATCTACGACGTCGTTGAGGCGCTGGATCCCATGGTGGAGGAGAAAGGCGTTTCCATGGCGCAGTTGGCGCTGGCGTGGGTGCTGCAGCGCCCCGGCGTGACGAGCCCCATCATCGGCCCGCGCACCATGGCGCAGCTGGAGGACAACCTGGGCGCTGTCGATGTCACGTTTACGGAAGAGGATCTTGAGCGGCTGGACGAGGTCGCAACGCCAGGCCAGATGCTCTCGCCTTTCTACGACGCCGACTTCGGCCCGCACGAGTATCGCTGGTAGGCTGAAACGTAAAACGTGATGCGTGTTGCGTATTGCGTGAAACGGGACAACGCCTCACGTTCTATCGATTTGGAGCAGGATAATCTGTTTCAGCAGTCATCGGTCTTGAAACAAACTGTCTGTCGTGGAAAGCCACGTTAACCTTAAACTTGCAACGTGTAACCTTTAACTTGTTTTGTATGGAGGAAAAGATGATACCCAAGAAGGAATTCGGTCGAACCGGACATAGGAGCACGCGCACCATCTTCGGCGCGGTGGCGCTGGCGTCGATCTCGCAAGACAAAGCGAACGAGACCCTTGAGATGTTGCTGGAGCGCGGCGTCAACCACATCGACGTGGCGCGCTCCTACGGCGACGCGGAGATCAAGCTGGCGCCGGGGCTCAAGGAGTACCGCGACGAGTTCTTCCTGGCGACGAAGACCGAGCGCCGCACCTACGACGGTGCCTGGCGCGAACTGGAGGAGTCGCTGGAGCGCATGGGCGTCGACGGCGTCGATCTCTGGCAGATGCACTTCCTTATCGGCGATGAGGAGTGGAAGACCGCCATGGGGCCTGACGGCGCGCTCAAGGCCTTCACCGAGGCGCGGGATCAGGGCATTGTGAAATATCTCGGCGTGACCGGGCACGAGCTGGTCGTCCCCAAGACGCACCTGCG
>DAOTUH010000143.1:0-5527 GCA_034437255.1 Anaerolineae bacterium | reverse complement strand
TCGTTGTTCAACGTTATTGTGCTCTTAATCGTCAAGGTCATCGCGCCCTCCTCTAAATAATAGGTCGAAGGTTAAAGGTCACAAGTCAAAGGTCACACGTCACGAGTCAAAAGCCGAAAGTCAGCTTCACTGAAAAATCGGATTTTTCTGTGCCCTGATACCATTAAGTAGGTTATTCGTAGCAGAAATCACTATCTACAAAGGATAACCGACTAAAAATCCGATTTTTGGGACCTTTTCCAATAGAATCAAAGTTCTTGCAACGCTTTTTGGATTTGTCATTTGTCATTTTTCGGATTTGTCATTTCGCAGACGCCACGTGTGTTTCTTCACCTCACCGTCATCGAAGATGCGCACGATTTCGAAGCGCACCCGGCCTTCCTCAACCGCCCGGGCGATCTGGCGCTGGGAGTGGCTCAGGCGAGCCTTGCCACGCTTGATATCCAGAATCACGACCTCCAGTCCGTCGCCGTTGGTGATCTTATCACGCACGCGCGAGTAGCCGTCGAAGATGACGTAGTCGATGGGGCTGCCCAGGAACCGCGCGTCGGCGGGCCAATAGTCGAAGCCGGGCAGCATGGGCGCGACCTGTTCCGCCATCCGGCCCTTGAGCACGGCCCGACTGCGATCGGTGCTGTCCTGGCGGGCCGCCTGGATCCGCTCGCTCTGCGTCTCCTTGAGTGCCTGGATCTTCGACTCGTAGCTCTGGATGAGATGTACCTGCGTCTCCTTGGCCTGCGCCTCGTGATCCTCAATCCACGCCGCGCGCAGCACCGCGATCTTCGCACCCTGCCGGCTCTGCATCCAGAAGAAAATTGCCGCAGCACCGATTAAGATGCCAATGATAAGTAATACTACGTCCATGAGATCTCCGTAGCACTTGATAATGATAAATGGAAAATGACAAATGATAAAAGTCGGCTAAGTAGGCCAGAAAAAGTATGTTAACAAATGCTCGGAGCCCCCGCCTCGGGGGCGGTCTCCCTAAGACCGAGACGTTTGCGGTCAGCCGTCCCCGGGACGGGGAGCAGAGGATAAATAAGGCTAACGTAAAGAAACTTTTACGGACGTACTTAGGTGCAATCGGTATCCAGTTTCAAGCATCAAGCATCCAGCTTCAGTGTCGAATGGAGACGGGCGTGCCGATCTCGGCCCACTGATAGAGCAGGCTGGCCTCGTAGCTGCCCAGCACGACGCAGCCGTAGGAAACCGGCGTGCCGAGGTAGCCCGCCCAGAGCGTGTTCCCGTTGGGCAGGATGGGCAGCGCGTGAATGCCGTTCTCCGTCGAACCGGCCCAGTAAATGCCCAGCCAGTGGGGCATCCAGATATTCCAGGCTGAGCCGTAGGCGTGGGGGATCTTGCTCTGCACGTAGAATTCTCCGGTCTTCGTGTAGGTTGGCGCCTGGCCCGTCGAAGCGATAAAAGAGTAAACCAGCTGACCGCCCTCGTAAGCGTAGAGATGCTGCTCCGAGATATCGACGACGATGCGCTTGCCGCCGCCCCATCCGCCTGACGTAGCAGGCGCAGGTGCGGGCACGTCGCCGGAGAGCCGCAGCTCCTGTCCCACGTAGATGTGCGCGGGATTGGAGAGACCGTTGAGGCGCGAGAGCGTGGAGACGTCCGACTCGAACTTTCGCGCGATGCTGAAGAGCGTATCACCCGCGCGAACGGTGTACGTGTCCGGCGGCTCGCTTGCCTCCACCGGCCCCGGTCCAGACCCAGCCGCCGTGTCCTCGACACCGGGGATCTTAAGCTGCTGGCCCGAATAGAGTAGGTGCGTGCTCGTCAGACCGTTTTCCTCGGTCAAGGTCTGCACCGTCAGCCCGTAGCGCCAGGCGATGGTGCTCAACGTGTCGCCGTCCTCCACGACGTAGGTGAGATCCGCCGCTGTCGATTCAGGACTTTCCATCGCTTCCACATCAGGAATTACCAGCTCCTGGCCGACGTGGATCGTGTGATTCGCCAATCCGTTGGCCTCCATGAGGGCATCGACGGTGGTATCGTAGCGCAGCGCAATGCGAAAGAGGTTCTCCCCCGCCTGGACCGTATGGTCCGTGCCAGATTCGGCCCACGCACGGCCGGGGAGGCCAACCGTGATCAGCAAGACAATCAGACAGATCAGCCATCCCTTCTCCCTGACGTGTCTCAATGTCCTTCTTCGCACCTTATCCTCCGTCTCAGGCACCTAACAACGGCCAATTGTCCATCTCCTCTAGATGACGACGCGCGCCACGAATGGCGCGGCTGACGAATGGTACTCGGATGATAAATAGCAGCCCCAGTATTACGATATAAGGCCAGGGCTCCCAGATATTCTTGCGCAGCCACATCACGTGGACGATATCCAGAATGGCAGCGATATAAACCAGGCGCTGTACCGGTTTCCACCGTTTTCCCAGTCGCTTCTGCACACTCTTGATTGAGGTGATAGCCAGCACCAGCAACAGGGTGAACGCGCCGAGTCCAATCAACACGTACGGCTGATGGAAGATAGCGGTCTCCAGCAGGGCCAGATCGAAGCGATAGTCCCAACCAGCGAACGTCAGCAGGTGCAAGGTCACATAGACAAAGGTGTACAGTCCCAGTGCCCGTCGCACGCGCAAGATCCGCTTGAAGCCGAAAATGATGCGGATTGGCGTACACGCCAGGGTCAGCAAGAACAGAAAGAGCCCGGCGGTTCCGGTGCGCCCCAGGATCGCCGTCGCAGGATCGAAAAACTGGCCGCGCGCGACCTGCCAACTCCAGATCACAAGGGGCGTCAGCGCGCCAACGTGCGTCAGCACGCGCAGCCAGCGATCCTTCAGCCACTTCATCTCAGAAGTACCACTTTCTGTCGTCGAGGTTGTCGTAGAGATCGGCGACTTCATCGGCGTAGCCGTTAAAGTAGAGCGTATCGATGCGCTTATTCTCCCCAATCCGGCGTTCGGTAGCCTGCGACCAGCGCGGATGATCGACCTCTGGGTTGACGTTGGCCCAGAAGCCGTATTCCGACGGACCGGCTGCCATCCAGAGCGACGTCGGCATCTCGTCGACCAGATCGATCTTGACGACGGACTTGATACTCTTGAAGCCGTACTTCCACGGGACCACGAGGCGAATCGGTGCGCCGTTCTGCGGGGGCAGCGGCTTGCCGTAGAGTCCTGTCGCCATCATGGTGAGATCGTGCATCGCCTCGTCCATGCGCAGCCCTTCAACGTAGGGCCAGGGGAAGGCGCGGTTGCTCAATCCCGGCATCTGGTCGTCATCAAGGAGCGTCTGGAACCGTACATATTTGGCCTCTGAGGTCGGCTCGACCTCGTCCAGCAGGCTCTTGAGCGGAAATCCCAGCCACGGAATCACCATGGACCACGCCTCGACGCAGCGCAGGCGATAGATGCGCTCCTCCTGCTCGAACTTGATGAAGTCGTCGAGATCAAAGGTGCGCGGGTTGTTCACCAGCCCGCCCACCTCCACCGTCCAGGGCGAGGTCTGGAAATCCGCTGCCAGCTCGTCGACCGCCTCTTTGTTAAGCGAGAACTCGTAGAAGTTCGTATAGCCCGTAATAGCATCGTAATCCGTCAACGGCGCGCCCAGATCATCCGTTTCCCCACCATACGTAGAGAAAGTGGGCGGCGCGCCGCTTTCCGTGCCTCCCCCGGCGGACGGCTGGGGACCGGGCCGTTGACCGCAGGCTGCCAGCAGCGCCGCGCCCGCCGTCGCCAATCCCATCTTCTTGATAAACTGACGCCGCGAGAGGTAGACCCGCTCCGGCGTGATTTCAGACGACTTGATCGGTATCATGGTTACCCTCCATGTCCAACAATATAGGCTTGATACTTGATGCTGGATGCGTCCGTCAACGCGGCAGGAAGACGCCGCTGCCCTCCTCGCTCAAGAATTCACCTTCGTGCATGAGGACTTCGCCCCGGCGGATGGTCGTGACGACGTGGCCCTTCACGCGCATGCCCTCGTAGGGCGTGTAGCCGGCGATGGTGTGCAGGTCATCGGCGGTGATGGTGCCCGCCACGGCGGGATCGTAGAGCACGATGTCGGCGTCCGCGCCCGGTCGCAGCACGCCCTTGCGCGGCCAGAGGCCGTAGATGCGCGCCGGGTTCTCCGCCATCACGCGTACCAGGTCAGGCCACGTGAGGCGACCGGACTCCACCCCGTACGTTGCGATGAGCGGCAGCAACGTCTCCACGCCGGGCAGACCGCCGGGCGTTTTAGTGAAGTCATCGTGTTCCAGTTTCTGTTCCTTAGTGTAATCACAATGGTCGGTGATGACCATGTCGATCTCTCCCCGGCTCAACAGATCCCAGAGCGCTTCTTTTTCCGCCGGATCACGCAGCGGCGGCTGGAGAATGTAACGCCAGGGCTCGCTGCCTGCATAGCGTCGATTGTCGAGGACGAGATACTGCGGCGTCGTCTCGGAGTAGACCTCCTGACCTCGCGCGCGAGCCTCCGCCACCAGCGTCGACGTGCGCGCGCTGGAGTTGTGCACGATGACCACCGGCGCCTGCACCGCATCCGCCAGGAAGAGCACGCGCGCTGCTGCCTCTTCCTCGGCCAACGCAGGACGCGCCGCGCCATGATAGCGCAACGAGGTCTTTCCCGCCGCAACCAACGCCTCGGTCTGCGCTGTGACCATGGCGTCGTTCTCGCAGTGCACCAACGTCAACATCCCGTAGCGACCGGCGGCTTCCATCAGCCGCAGAATCGTCGCGTCGTCGGCGTAGTAATTAGGGCGATAGGTCGTGTAAAGCTTGATGCTCGGCACGCCTAGCCCCGGCAGGATCCCCAGACGATCCTCTTCCCCCGGCGCGATGTCCGTGATCATCACGTGGAAGGCGTAGTCGATGACCGACGGCGCAGCCTCCTTCAATCGCGCCTCCACCGCCTCTTCTAATGTCTGGCCCTGGTACTGTGTGGCGAAGTCGATGACCGTCGTCACGCCGCCGAAGGCCGCCGCACGGCTCTCCACAAACCAACTGTCCGGCGTCTTGTAGATCCCGGTATCGAGCTCAATGTGCGCGTGCGCGTCGATGACGCCCGGCAGCACCAACAGACCGCTGGCCTCGACGACGTCGGCGTCATCGGGAGCGGGTAGATCCTGCCCCAGCGCCTGAATCACCTCATCTCGCACCAGGATATCCGCCTCAACCATCCCCTGCGACGTGACAACGGTCCCATCCTGAACCAACAAAGAGGACGTTCCCATAGCTTCCTCCTTTTATTTGACAACTATATTGTATATTATAGTAGAAAATCGGTGTGTGTACAGCGTGAGACGACCGGGGGCGGGGGACGGATGATCGGGATGGAAGACGCCTGAGTGACTTGTTATCACAAGTGAGAGGACGATGACAGCGCGTTCCTACTATAGGCAGTGGATAGTCAAAGACTTTTCCTACTATGTAGTTGTCAATTATCAGTCGATCGTTAACAGTCAAAAGTATCAGTCAAGCGTTAACATTTTAGGTAGTAGCTATTCTCAGTCGATCGCTTACACTTAGTTTATGATGAAGATTTACATTCTATGCATAGCACA
>DAOTUH010000142.1:0-2058 GCA_034437255.1 Anaerolineae bacterium | reverse complement strand
AGCACGGACATAAGCAGCAGCGGAACGTACGCATCCACGGCGGCGTAGAGCGTGTAGCCCAGCCCCATGATGACCAAGGCGGCGGTGGCGCGATGGGAGAGCGGCAACAACATCGTCAGCGCGGCGATGAACATCAGCACCAGGCCGGGAATCTCGCGGATGCCTTCCAGCCAGAGCACCTGCCCGCCGGTGAGCCCTAGCGTGTCCACAAAGAAGTTGGTGCGCACGCCGTTCAGCAGCCCACTGCCGAAGCCGTTGAGGAAGACGGCTCCTGCGAGAAAGAGGAGATTGGCGGTCCAGAGCGTGGGATCGCCCAGGCGAATGTGTGCCAGCGGGTTTCGGTTTTTCCGTTTCATCAGACTCCTTTTGGTTAGCTAGGGTAAGGATTATCATAACGGAAAACCTTACTTTGGCAACGCAGAGGCAGCGTCAGGCCTCGCATCCGGTGGTGTATTTGATCTCCCCGGCGAGCAGGTGCTGCTGGTTGGAGTGCCGATTTTTGGCGAGGTATCTTCCCCGCTCGATGGCAACCCCAAGTCGCAGAGGGGAGATTCCTCGATTCGCTCCCGGCAAACTACGCCGCTCGCTCACTCGGAATGACGTGACTAGAGGGTTGAGTTGGTTTCATAAACAATCCTCATGAAAGTGATGGGTGACCAGAGATGAGGTTTAGATGACCTGGGCCAGCTGCTCGTAGTTAGCGATGAAGTGTAAGCGAGTCGCGTTTTTGCGCCCCTGCGCTGCGCTACGTGGCTTGCTACAAGCCTTTGAACCGGGTTTTACGCAACATCGTGTGTATGGTGTGAGAGCTGTGGTAGAATACATGCAGTCGTTGATTGGCTTGAAGATTTGGAATATTCTCAAGGAGGAGTAAGTCTAACAGATGGCTTCTGTGCAAGAACGTTTGGAAGAGTGGCGCGAGTACAGTGAGATATCCAAAGTCGGTCAGATTGCTCGCCGGGCCTTTGCGAATAACTCCTTTGACGGCGTGCTGACCATGATCGGCGTCGTGATGGGTAGTTTCGTCGTGGGCGTGGCGGAGGCCAAGGTGATCCTCGTCACCGGGCTATCCACAGCCCTGGCGATTGGGATCTCCGGGGGGTGGGGCGCTTACCTCACCGAGTCCGCCGAGCGGCGGCAAGCGGTGAGGGAGCTTGAACGGGTGACGCTGAGCGAGCTCCAGGATACAAAGATCGGCAAGGCGTCTCGCATGGCCGTGGTCACCGTCGCAGCGGTGGATGGGCTCTCGCCCTTTCTCTCGGCGCTGTTGGTGATTTTGCCCTTTTTCTTCGCGCCGTTGCTGCCCACGATCACCTATGCGTACTATGCCTCGATTGCCATGTCGCTGGTGTCGCTCTTTGCCTTGGGCGTTTACCTGGGAAAGATCTCTAAAGAGAAACTCATCCTCTCAGGGGTCAAGACGACGATTGCGGGCATGGTTTGCATCGGGCTCAGTTATTTGCTGGAGCAGTTGTCCCGGTAGTCGCTATCCCGACCCCTCATCCCATTTCGCATTGAGCAAGAGCTGGTCAATCAGCTCCTGGATGGCCCAGAGCTCTGCCGGTCCGCCACCGCCGTAGTTGCTGACTTTTTTCTTCACGCTGTCCATCACCACCGTCGTGAGGACCGTGGCCTTGCACGTGGCTTGCACCGCGTAACGTGGCCTCAGATCCATGAATCCCACGTCTTTGATGAGCTGGGCCAGCTTGTTCAGCGACCACAGGTTGACCTGCCCGGTGTGCTCTCCCAGGCGCTCGACGAACTGCTCGCCCACGTAGCGGAAGCGACCGTCCGCCTGAATGATCACCTCGTACACGGGACACTTGCCGTAGCAGGGTAGGCGTTTCAATCTGATCTCTGTGATGCCATGAAGTTCTTGCATTCTGTCACCTTTGTGTCTTCAATATTGTCGTCACGAGAAGCTAGGCCGATCTTGGAACGCAAAAGGGCTTTCACACCTTGCTAAACACAAACTTTGTTGGATCCTCGACAAAATTCGTCCCCGACGTGTACACGTAGATTGGTGCGCAATAGACGCACTGAAGTCGCAAATAGCAA
>DAOTUH010000141.1:0-8194 GCA_034437255.1 Anaerolineae bacterium | reverse complement strand
CAGGCACCCTCGTTTCCACAGCCTCACCGGGCTCCACCGCAGCCGGACCCAATTCACGAAGCCATTCCGGGATCTCGGTCTCCTCAATGTCTTCGGCTTCCGCGACGAAAACGGCGGACTCCTCTTCCGGCTCCTCTTCTGGTCGTTCCTCTTCTGGAGATTCCTCCGTGATCTCTGACACAACCGCCGATCGTTCCACCCGCTCAGGTTCCGCCGGAGCAGCTTCAGGCGGCTCTATCTCTTCTTTTTGGGCTTCTGTCAGATCTTCGGAGGAGACCTCTTCAACTTCGTCGGATATGGGAGCGGAGAAAACCTCCGCTTCGCCACGACCTTCCTCGACTTCCGAAACGTCGCCTTCCTCCTCAGCAGCCAGGCTCGCCAGCCAGTCAGGAACCTTCCCCGAGGTTGGGCCCTCAACCGGCTCCTCCTCATCCGCTGCCATGCCGCGCAGCCAATCCGGCAGCTCCTCCAGTGGCGCTTCACCCCGGTCAGAGGTCTCTTCAACGCCTTCCAGATTCGCCAGCCAGTCGGGTAGCTCCTCATCCGCCGTACGCTTTTCAGCCTCTATCTGAGAAGGTTCCTCCGGCTCAGCAACTTCCTCTTCGCCAGTGGATGGAGCAAGCCAATCAGGCAGCTCCTCTGGCGCCGGAGCACGATCAGAAGCCTCTTCGTTCTGCTCCAGATCTACCGACCAATCCGGTGTCTCCTTCTCACCTAAAGCAGCCTGGGCGGCCTCTCGTTCAGGACGTGCCTCCGGCTCGGCAACTTCCTCTTCGGAGACCGGGGGAGAAAGCCAATCGGGCAGCTCCTCTTCTGCAGGAGCAAGCTCTTCAGCGGCGCGTTCCGTATCAGGTTCTAGATCAGAGAGCCAGTCCGGCAGCTCTTCCGGCACCTCGTCACGATCAGATGTGTCCTCAGCGGGGTCCAAATCTGCTAACCAATCCGGTGCCTTCTCCTCGCCTGAAGCAGCCTGGGTGGTCTTTTGTTGAGGACGCGCTTCGGGCTCGGTAACTTCCTCTTCAGAGGCCGAGGGAGAAAGCCAATCGGGCAAGCCCCCAGGCGCGACTTCGGCGTCTTCCGCAAACGGCGGGACAGCTGATTTGCGCTCCACAGCCCCTTCTTCACCTGGAGCTTCGTCGAGGAGCTCCTGAAGCCAGTCAGGAAACGCCTCTTGATCTGAGGGTTTTTCGCCCTCACCGACCGACGTCGACCGTGTTGGGAGGGAAAGCTTCCGCATGCCAACCTCGGTGTCGGTCTTGTCTTCCTCATCTTCTGGAGGCACCATGCCCTCGGAGGGCACTAAGCGGGCATGGCATTGATCGCAAAAGACCCGGCCTACAGGATTGTTGGCGCCGCACACCGGACAACGAATGCTTGTGGGCTGTAGTTCGGCCCCACACTCGTTGCAGAAATGGCTGCCGTCTCTATTGAGCGAACCGCACTTCGAACAGCGAATCATGCTTTCACACTTCACTCATCAACGTAAGGGCGTGTCATGAAAACCGTGCGCATGCCGACCAGCAGAGTTCCTAAGGCCACACCCATAAGCAAACCGCGCATCCCGGCTATCGCCAGAACCCCTTCGATCCAGGCGGAAATGTTGCCGACAACGCCCACATAAGGCAGCGTTTGGATCAACATCAGCACAGCGACCAATACAAAAAACAGACTACCCGTTGTTTTGCGAGTCCGTAACGCCCGCAACCCAGCCAACAATAACGTTACTGAAGTCAAAGCCAACAAGGCTGATTCCCCTGGGATCAATATAGCGTCTACTACGTATTGTCCCCAGGTTCCAACACCACCCACCGTAAACATTTCCCACGAAACCAACGCTGCCGTGCCCACGGCAAAAAGCACAATGATCAGACTTGGCATGCGACCGCGTCCCTTGCGCTGCAGACGCTTCAAATTGGCCCGCAGCAGGTTGGAGAAAGCCAGCAAGAACGCAAACCCCCCTAACACCATAGCCCACTGTAGAAAGACAGCACGGATCTCCCGCAGAGGAGAGACCGGCCAAAACGTTCCAGCCAGCACAGCCACCGTAGCCAGCACGGCGACGACCGTTGCGAGAACCCGCAGCAACATCTCAACCGACTCCCACACCTAGGGCTGCGAGCACCGCTATCACAACAATGCCACCTGCGACCATCCAGCGCAGTATATCTTGGGCCCAAAGTGCGCCCCAGTAAGCTGAGAACTGCGTCGCCACCGCACCGCCAAGAAAATGCTCCTCACCGATGGCCAGGTTTTCCTGGGACAAGGCCGGTAACAGGGCCGCTAGCCCTATAGGAGAGGTCGTGCTGGCTTTCGTGGGCGTGCCTCGTCTAGCAGCCACATCACTGAGAAACGAGGCTTCCACGTCAAAGAAGCCCAGCATCAAATTAGATCCAACGCTTTTCTCATACAGGTACGTGGACGCCATCGCCGCATAAACCGTTGGAGAGGAACCAAGAAACTGTACGAGCGTCGGTCGATACCGGGATACGTTTCCCACCTGGACATAAGCCCGGCGCATCCAATCGTCGGCCAGCAGATAGAGCGTAGGATCTGCAGTGGTGATGATGGGGGGCGTGTCGTAAGCAGCGGAGAGTTCAGTCAGACCCGTTATACTCTCTAGCGCTACGACGGATGCCATCGCGTGTTCTTCCAAGAGGGAACCGCTGCCCAACGTAACATGAACCAGCCGCCCCTCTTCCGCTGCCCGTCCCACCTCGTTGGCCAGGTTAGTGAAGACGGGAACGTCCTCAACGTCATGCCACGTGTCTTGACCGCGATGTCTCAAGCCATGAATGAAGATAGCTACTGCGGCTACGAGCAATCCAAGCAAACCAAAAAGCACACCCGTCGTCATTAAGCAGACCCCTCACTTTCGACCAAGTAATCCCGCAGACTGGGGAGAATTTCCGGATTGACCAGCGCGTTTTCCAAAGGATCCAGGGTATGGGCTTTGAAAAATGGGGCCAACATCCAGACACACGGGAGTGCTAACCCCCGGTTCATGTGAAGCAAATCCAAAAACAGCAACGCCAAACCCACCAGACCGTGTCGTTTGACCGATCGGGCCCATGCTAGATAAATTCCGTCAGGAGGTGTCTTTGCATCCACAATCTCTTCTCCACGCTACGTGTCTTTCAGGAGACTTCAGGGCTTATCTGTTCCAGGTTCCGTTCGAGAACCATCTATCTTCCTGGATAGATATTTCTCAATACCTGTTTAGCAATTTCAGTATAGCATGATTCAAAAACAGTGTAAAGCGATTGTGAGACCACGGTTAGAAATAAAACGCGATCTTTGGAATCTCAAACTTCATCCGCCATGAGATAATAAAGTTTAACACTACTTTTCACGTTAGCAAATACAGCTTCACTGAAATAACCATCAACCTCACGCAAAGGCGCCAAAAGGGCTAAGGGAATTCATAATGAGGTAGGCCATTTCAATCCTATCTTTTTTAATTTTCCCCACAGATTACGCAAATTTTCACAGATTTTTAATTTCTGTGTGGGTCTATGAAGTCTGTAGCTAATACTTCACTTCGACCCGGCGAAATCCTGAAGACCCTAAAATTTAGATGCGATTGCCCTGATTCACCCCTTGCCAAAATTGGGGGATATGGTATATTACTAGACGTGTGCGGGCGTAGTTCAGTTGGTAGAACACCTCCTTGCCAAGGAGAAGGTCAAGGGTTCGAGTCCCTTCGCCCGCTTTTCACTTGGCGACGTAGCCAAGAGGTAAGGCAGGGCTCTGCAAAAGCCTTATTCGTCGGTTCGAATCCGACCGTCGCCTTTAGGCGGTCATGGGGCATCCATGAAAGGATGCCCATTTTGTTGTCAAGGGGCGGTGGCGGAATCGGCAGACGCCGGGGACTTAAAATCCTCTACTTGAGAAAGTGTGTGGGTTCGACTCCCACCCGCCCTATTCCTCAATGCAAGGATTCATTTGATCTATGTCTAGATCAGTAGTGCCCTGGTTGGCCAACCAGGGCACTTTTTGTTGCGTGTATCTTGAAGTGGCCGGTAGCGTTACGCGCAGCCATCTTCTTGGCGAGTCAGTGTCTAAAATTCATTGGCCTTGATGCAGAATAATGGGCAAGAAGATCTGCGAGGTCGGGACGAAAGGTTCGGGGAATGCCCATGCGAGGACCTCTCCCTCCAGGTTAAACGCGCCGTTGGCCTGCAGCGCAAGCTCCGACGCCAGGTTCCCCAGGCTATGCCCCCCACTGGTGCGAAGGCCAGTTCTGCCAGTACTTTCTCTTGACCAGCCCCGGTGATGGTCACCCCGTTCAAACGCGTCTTGCCGGAGTCCGCGTAGCATTCGCCCGCATCCAGCGCATTCAGAGGATCGGTGGCACAGTTGGAAACGGTCAGCTGCGCCGCGTCATAATCTAGCTCGAGCGAGGCCGCACCCAGGCGCTGTTCGGGATCACTCGCGATCACCTGCACGATGCGTGTGGGAGCCTCTCCTGAGTCGGGAACAACCTCAAAATCGAAGACGAGCGACGCCCCTAGCGTCTGGGAGACAGGCGATGACGTGAATGGCAGGCATAGGACGCCTGGCGCGCCAACGTCGCATTGCAAGATACGCTCCGCATCGCTGGCATTGCATAAACCGTCCACGACAACGTCACAGAGCGGCAGATACGGCCTGCCCTGCCCCGGTGGGAACTCTTCATCCCCGGCGACAAAGCCAACGCTATAGCGCATCATCAGCAAGGCGTCGGCCACATCGCGATAGCCGTTGACGTTGACGTCGCCCATCATATAGTCGTCATCGCTGGCGATCATCAAGTCCAGGATATAGGTTTCTCCCATGGCGTGCTGGGGAACCGTGAATACCCGGACGTCCAGGTCATTGGCATCCTTGTAGTAGGCATCTTCGCCATTGATGGTGAAGTACAATGCATCGTCGGCCACCACGGCCTCCGCCGGTAACTCGGCCGTCCCTGGATCGTCAAAGGTATTCAGCGGTATGGCCAGCGCGTAGTTATAATCTGTCCCCTGAATCGGCGCGATGTCCGCCGTGACCCGTGTGCCGCGTGGCAGCACGGCTTTGATCGTCCCACTTTCCCGGACCTCCCCTTGCAAGGTGGCCGTGCCGTAGAACATCACATCCGGCACAGGAAGCGGCGCATTCTCCGGCGGGGCCGTCGCCGACGGAACGATAATCAATCCAGCCAGCACCACACCGGTCAAAACCAAACTTCCCAAACTGTGCGGTAGATTTAACATAGCCCTTGCCCCTTGCCCCTTGCCCCCTGCCCCTTGTCCTACTGCGTCCCGGCGTAAGCATACGTCTAGAAGTAGATATAAACGTCGTCAACGTCCTCAATAAAGCGCTGGAGGCCCTGTTGCGAATCGGCCAGGAGGGTGGAGCCGGGGGTGACGAGCACCCAGCGGGTGTTCCACACCGAGCGGCCGATAAGGCGAGTGTCGGTGTTCATCTCGTCGGGGATAAAGTCCTCCATGTATGGATAGGCGCGGAAGCGGGTGTAGGGCTTACGCTCAAAGATCTGGCCGTCCAACCCATCGTTGGTCACGATCCAGCTCGGATCGGACATCTCCGCCTCGCCCAGCGCGTAGGGCAGCGGGAGCAGCTGCTCGGCGACGTTCCAGTAGCGAAGGCGGTTTGTCGGTGTT
Organism: Anaerolineae bacterium; assembly: GCA_034437255.1. GTDB lineage: Bacteria > Chloroflexota > Anaerolineae > B4-G1 > SLSP01 > G713. Next base: position 2,555 of record DAOTUH010000141.1, on the reverse strand, counting down.
GCGCGGACGCAGTACGTCGCTGCCGGCTGGCAGCAGGTAGACCCTGGGGGTCTGCGCTAACCGCGTCGTGTCATAGCCGTCGAACCAGACGCCCACCGAGGCGATCGTGGTCGAGAACTGGGTGGCGTCGTAGCTGCTGTCGCCGGGCCCCAGCGGCTGACCGAAGAAGTTCTGGCCCTCGATCACGTTGGTGCCGAAGGGATAACTAGGCCCGGCTCGACAGGCTCGCTGCCATAGAGCAGCTTGGCCAGATAGGCGACGTCGTCGTTGGCGTTGAGGTTGGAGACGTAGTAGCTGTTTAGCGCATCCTGCCATTTAGCGTCCGAACTATCAACTCGCGCCGCAGCGAGAAGCGGTTGGCCTAGTACTGGGGATTGTTTAAGCCCAGCTGGCCCTTGAGCACCACGAAGCTATCGCGCAACTGGGCCATGGAACCGGCCAGACCACCGGAGCCGACGATGGGGCTACCGCCAAAGGAGAGCGTGCCGGTGATGCCGCCGAACCCCGGTCAGGGCCAGCACGGTCTGGATGGCGAGCGAGGATTGGCTGCCGTCGATGATCTCTTGGAACGCGGTCGCGCGCCGTAGATGCTGGAGCTGTTGCGCGGGCGCAGCGCGATGGTCAGTTCGCCGGCCTCGGCGTTGGTCGCGCCCAACCGGGCCGCGCTCACGTCGTTGATCAGCACGTCGCCCACCCACAGGCGCGGCCTGTGGATGGGCTCGTAGGCCATGGGAATCATCCAGCGTGTGCCGCCTTCCAGAGAGGCGATGACGAGCACCCTCGTTTTCGGTTTGTAGCCGCGCCGTCGGCGACTCGTCCGGGATGATGACCAGGACGATGTTGCACTTTTCACCAGGCGCGAGGGGGACGTTGATGGCGTTCACGCGCAGGTCAATGTAGGTGGGGGGTCTGTCACTTCGTCTTCATAGTACAGCGGCGGCGCAGCATCCCCAGCCTCAGCAAAGAAGATGGTGACCGTGATGGGGATGGCGCACGTATTCTCGATGGGGATGGTCTGGCGATCCCCACCGACGCCGGGTGAAAACCCGATTTCGTCCGGGACCAACTCAACGACCGCCAGGGGCAACGCAAAGCCCTCGGTGGCCCCCTTCCACGTCTCCATCGAAGAGGAATCTATTCCACTTGCCAGGTCGTGAAGAACCAACCCGCGCTTTACCAGCACCGGCGCGCCAGTGGGCGCAGCATTGGCTGAGGCGCCCTCATGCCTTAGCTCACGAATGGGCGGAAAGTGAAGAGGAACCTCAACATAACGTGGGGCCCACCGCCTTCAAGATGCCCTGGTGAGGGATGACTTTTCCCAAGAAGCGTTTTGCCTCAAATCTCAAACCGACGTACAATCACAGCAGCCGACTTGGCTCAATCCGCATCGCTCCGGCAAGACCTTGAACATCTGGAACTCCGGGATTTCGCCGGGTAGTGGGGAGATTGTCATCCCCACTGCGCTTGGGACCGGTTCCCGAACGAAGTGAGTCCAAAACTCGGAGTTTTAATAGATCATCCCCTATATCTAGTGGTTTGTCAGTCCTGATTTGATTTAAACAACGAGCACTGAAGTACTCTACCGAAGCCTTCCGGCTGAACGTCCACCTTCGTGGACGGAAAACGCGTCGACGTAGGTCGAGGCCCGGCGCGCCAGCGACTCTGTTAGTGACTTCCCATGGCCATCGGGCCAGGGCAGTCGCGGTGCTATTCATCAATTAAAACTTGACAAAGCACTAGTGATTTTGGTTGCAAAGAATCTATAATGATTTTTGATCATCAAGTTCAGGTAAAATCTCCAAGCCTCTTTCGTATAACAAAAAGTTGACTCACCTAAAAAAGGTTGTGCCTCACGCGAAGACGCCGCCGACCAAAGGTCGGACAGTCGCCAAGATCTTTTAAGTTACTTATTATTTTTATGAACAGTAAAACCAACTCAGATCAATAAAATTTACCATCTTATGAATTTCCTTTGCGTTCTTGGCGCCTTTGCGTGAGGTTGATGGTTATTTCAGTGCAGTCAAGACTGTATTCGTCAACGTGTGGCCCTCACCTTAGCGACGAGGGCCACGCGCAGGGTGTTGATTTGACGGAGAGGTTAGTACGTCACATCTACCTGCCGCTTGTTCTCCGCCGATTGCAGGATCGCGTCGCAGACGGCGGCAGCGCGATAACCGTCCTCAAAGGTCGCGCCGTAGGGCGCTACGTCCTCGTCGTTGGCGATGCAGTCGAGGAAGTGCGTCAGCTCGTGGACGAAGGTGTGCTCCCAGCCGATGATGTGGCCCTGGGGCCACCAGTTCTCCCACCAGGGATGGTACGGCTCGCTGACTAGCACCTCGTGGAAGCCGCGTGTCTCCTTCGGCTCCTCGCCGATCCAGAAGACCTTCATCTCGTTCAGACGCTCCAGATTGAAGATGATGGTCCCTTTCTCGCCGTTAATCTCCAGTACCTGGTGATTCTTGCGCCCGGCGGCGAAGCGCGTCGCCTCCAGTGTGCCGATGGCGCCGTTCTCGAACGCCACCGTGGCAACGAAGGCGTCGTCCACGTCGACGGTG
>DAOTUH010000140.1:0-8937 GCA_034437255.1 Anaerolineae bacterium | reverse complement strand
ACGATCCATCTGCGGCCTGCTGCTCCTGCATCCAGGTCAGCGCCAGGCGGGCCCGCTGTTCGCGTCCCAAAATGGGCAACGGCGTCTCGGTCAGGCCGGGAATGACGTTCGCCGTGCCCAGCGTGGCATTCCAGAACGTCGCAAAAGTATCACTGACGGTATCCCGCGCCACAAAACTACCGTCCGGCTGCTGGCAAGAAGCCAGTGCCGTGTGCGGATCTGACCCGTCAGCCCAACTCTCGGTGACCGGCGTGTACCCCAAAGCGGTCAACGCCTGCATGGCCGCCGCCGTCGAATCCGGATTGATGTTGTAATTCCCGGTGGAGAAATCGTTGTAGCCCCAGCTCCCCTGCTGTTGTTGGGTGCGCAGATAGGTAACCGCTTTCTCAACGGTGGCGGCGGTGGGCGTCACGTGTCCACTTGCCAGCAACGCCTGCAGCGCCAGGGCCGTGGAATCCACGTCAGGACCCCAACCGGAGGTGTCCCATCCGCCGCTCGCTGCGTCCTGTAGGCTGATGAGGTACGTGGTCGCGGTCACCGGCACCGGCTCCTGCGCGGCCGCGAGACTGAGAAGGGCCCATATCTGATTGAGCGCGTTCCCCGCCGACGCTGTGGTGCTATAAGCGCCGGTCGCCGCGTGATAGGTGCCGGTCAGCTCGTGGATCAAATCCACGCCGCCAAAGGTATAGGGGGACGCGTCCCCCGCCACGGCAGCGGTCGCCAGCAACCCCAATCGACTCGGTAACAGTGTCCCAGTTGTGTTACGTGTGTAAGTGAGAGCCTGAGTGGCAAGATACTCCAGCGCCGTCGTGCCGCTGACAGACGTCAGATAATCCATGGGATACTGCGCAGATGCTGCCGCCAACACAACCTTGATGGTGGTAAATTCATCACCGAAACTACCGTCGACAGCCTGTACGCTTTCTAGATAGGCCATCGCCTCGCTCACGACCTCGGTATGGTCAGGCGCCACGGGTGAACCGGCTTGCAAGGCCATGGTCGCCGATGCCGGCTGGGGGCGAGCGGATACGGTATCGTTGAAGGTCACCATTACACTTAAGACAATCAAACCTGCCAGGGCTATGCTTAAAGCAATTCGTTTGTAGCTATACATCGTGTTCTCCTTAGAGAGTTGAATCTGCAAAGTAGGAAAAAGCCTTCCCCACTCATGCTCACTTGGGAGAGAGGCTCGTCATCCAAAATCGAGAAATCAAAAAAGCCCTTCCCCCTACGTCGGTCGGGGAAGGGCTTGTCGACTAAGAAGTCCCTTCATACGCAACCCCCTTTCCGCGAAGGTTCTGTACGCGCACGTTTCGACAGGGGCAGGTAATCTGGCTCCAACGGTGAATGCATCACCATTGCTACAGTTGCGGGACAGCGCCGGACTTCGACCGGCTTCCCCTGTGCGCCCCAGGCATCCGGGCCTGTGGGCACCTCTATCGATGTTGAACGCTGCCATTATAAGCGCGCCGAGGGGAATGTCAAAACAGGTTCTTGACATCCCCCTCGGCTCCGGTGATAATACCTCCATGAGTGAGAGCCTGGAGATGTATCTTTCCACCATCATCCGCCTGCGTGAGTCTCGGGAGAAGCCGTTACCCCTCTCCGCGCTGGCCGACGCCCTTTCCATTTCCAGCGTCTCGGCCAACGAGATGTGTCGGAATCTGCAGGAACAGGGCCTGGTCATCTATCGGCCCTACAAAGGCGTGACCCTCACGGAGCAAGGAGAAAAGCGTGGTCGCGCGGTCTTGCGCCGGCGCGGGCTGTGGATTGTCTTCATGACGCAGAAGCTGGGCGTCGATCCGGAACACGCGCGTGAGGTGGCCGACGCTCTGGAACACGGCACACCGGACGACGTGGCTAACCGCCTGGCCAAGTTCCTCGGCAACCCCCGCGTGACGCCGCTGGGCATGCCGATCCCGCCCACCAACACCGATGTGGCCTACCCCGTAGCGGTCTCGTTAACAACGCTGGCAACCGGGCAGACCGGACACGTGGCGGAACTACCCACCAGGGCCACGATCCGCGATTTCCTGCACAAGCAAGGCCTTCAGGTCGGCGTCCCAGTTACGGTATAGAGGTGCAGGCCACCCTAGTTGGGAATGAATTAGTTTTGGATACGGCGTCAGAAAGCCCGGTTACGAGGCGTGGCAATCGGATCCGCTTGGAAGATAGTCGGGAATTAGTAATTCGGTTGTGCAATCACACTTCTTTTGCTTGTCGGTATTAAAATTGCTACAAGTGTACTTACTGCTAGGAGGATACGACATTGACACAGAATGACAAATTGGGTCGTTATCCCTTACCTGAAGGCTGGGTATGGTGTCGTCTGCGGGACTTGGTTCTTGATCCAAAAGAAGATATTGTAAGTGGTCCTTTTGGCTCGAATCTTAAATCTTCAGACTATATGCGTAGCGGCGTACCAGTTATTCGCTTGCAAAACATAAAACGCTATCAGTTCATTAACGAAAACATGCCCTTCATAACAACACAAAAGGCAGAAGAACTTGAGCGCCACCAGTTCAAAAGCGGCGACATCGTCATCACTAAGCTCGGTGCTCCATTGGGCGAAGCTTGCATTGTGCCTGATGGTGTGCCCTACGGCGTGATTGTGGCTGATGTTGTAAGAGTGCAAATAGAGCACGAGTATGTCATTAAAAAATATCTCGTTTATGCTATCAATTCAAATATTGCCATACACCAATTGCAGGAAAAAACCAAGGGTACCACACGCCCTAGAGTGAATTTGGATCACATCCGTGAGTTAGAGATACCTCTAGCCCCTCTCAATGAGCAGCAACGCATTGTGGAAATGATCGAGGTGCAGTTTACGCGCCTGGATGCCGCCATTGCCGCACTGGAACGCGCCCAGAAGAACCTGGAACGCTACAAAGCCGGTATGCTTCAGGCTGCATGTGAAGGGCGTCTTGTTCCCACGGAAGCGGAACTTGCGCGAGCCGAAGGCCGCGGGTATGAATCTGCGGAAGATTTGCTTGAGCGTGTCCTTGCGGAACGGCATGAACGTTGGGAAGAGGAACAATGGCAGCGGGAGATTGAACGCGCTCAGAAGAAAGCGGCGCAAGCTAAACGTAAAGCGGCGGGGCAGCCTTACTATATTCGGGATATTCCTGATGAGGAGTGGCAACATTTATCGGAAGAAGAGTACGGTCCTTACTTACCTAAAAATGATAATTGGAAACGAGAATATCAAGAACCAAATTCCCCAAATCTTGCTGGTTTGCCTGAATTACCACAGGGATGGATTTGGGCATCTTTGGAACAAGTAGTTATACTATCTCAGAATGGTTTGAGTAAGCGGCAATCTAAAGAAGGTTCACCTACCATAGTTCTTCGTCTCTCAGATATAGTAGAGGGCAAAAGTATCTCACTTGACGATACCCGAAAAATAAGGCTCGCAAAAGACGAGGTCGAAAAGTACAAGTTATTTAGAAATGATCTTCTGTGTATTCGTGTCAATGGTAGTCCTGATCTAGTTGGACGTGTGCTGTATATTGACGAGTTTGATGAGACTATAACCTTTTGTGACCATTTTATACGATTCAGATTGATTTTGCCGGAATTAGCGAGTTTTATGACTTTGTACCTTCAATCAAATCAGGTCCGAGAGTATATTAAGCTAAACAAAGTGTCAAGTGCTGGACAGAATACTATCAGTCAAAGTACTATGTTAGCTATTGTGTTTCCGCTTTTGCCTTTAACCGAGCAGGGACGTGTAGTTACCAAATATGATAAATTGGGCTCTCTAGTCGCTAAACAGGAATCCATTATCAAAAAATCTCTCACTCGCATTACTCGAATGTGTCAGAAAATACTCAAGTGTGCTTTTGAGGGAGATTTGGTGCCTCCAACTTCTATTGATGAACCTGCCAGTTTGCTACTTGAACATATCCAAGCCGAACGCAAGCGGCATGAACAAGAAGTAAAAGCTCAAAAACCAAAGCAGAAACGGAGGAAGAGGGTGAAAGCAAAAATTGAAAGGCGTAGCCTATATAACGTGCTGGTAGAAGCTGCCGCACAATTAGTCCCCAATGATCTTTTCCGACGTGCTGGGTTCAACAAAGAACTTGTAGATGAATTCTACGAAGAGGTACGCCAAGAAATCAATAATGGACGAATTGTAGAAGTTCGTCCTAATGATACCTACGTTTACTTGAAGGCAGTCCCAAATGAAGATTAAATCTCTATACATTAAGAGCTTCAAGAACTTGCAGGATTTCTCTATAGATTTTGATACCGACCAATTTGTTACCATTGTCATTGGCCAAAATGGAACCGGAAAGTCTAACCTTCTGGAAGCCTTGATCCTGATCTTCCGCGACCTGGATTTAGGAGATCCACCTCCATTTGTCTACAAACTACACTATTTTTGTAGGCAATATGAAATCAAAATCAACGCGGACCCAGCACAGTCAGGTAACGCAGCTTTCGAAATCCAGGTGCGGGGGCAGGATAAAACAGAGGAAGAAGCTCAGGTAATTCAACATTCTCTGTTGCCAGAAGAATCGCTACCATTTGAGGAAATTTCCTATACACAATTCAAGCGTGATGCGCGCGAGAAGTATCTGCCACGCTATGTATTTGGTTACTATTCTGGCCCCAGCAATCGTATGGAAAAGCACTTTAAAAAACACCAAGAACGTTTCTATCGTGACTTAATCCGCAAGAAAAGCGAAGAACCACCACTACGCCCACTGTTATATGCCCGGCATGTGCATAGCCAATTTGTGTTGTTATCATTTTTCAATGAGCAGGACCCTGTCATTACCGACTTTTTGCGTCAAAACCTGCGTATTATGGGCATGGATTCTGTGCTATTTGTGATGCGTGAGCCTTCTTGGAATAGCAAAGATGGGGACCCCCGGTTTTGGAACGCCAGAGGTATGGTACAGAAGTTTTTGGATCGCCTGTATGCTCTATCCCTCGTTCCCTTAATACTTAAATTCCGGGTTAGTGTGGGCTTTCGAAACACTAAAACCCTTGAGCACCTTTACTTATATCTTAAAGATGATCAAGCATTGAAGGATTTAGTTGGGCATTATGCTTCACAGCAAGAGTTCTTCAAAGCCTTAGAGAGTACCTATATCTCCGAATTGCTCAGTGAAGTCCGCATCAAAGTCGAAGTGCGCGATGCAGAAGGAGCATTGACTTATCAAGAATTGAGCGAAGGTGAACAACAGCTATTGATGGTATTAGGATTGTTGCGTTTTACGAAAGAAGAAGAATCCTTGTTCTTATTGGATGAACCTGATACGCACCTTAATCCGGCTTGGAGTATGCAGTATCTCGATTTCTTGAGAAAAGTAGTAGGAGAACAACCCACCAGTCATGTGTTGATGACAACGCACGACCCATTGGTTGTGGCTGGTGTTGCAAGTGAGCAGGTTAAGATATTATATTTTTCTAGTAAGCAGCCTTCTATACAGGTTATGTCTCCTAAAGACGATCCAAACCGTATGGGGTATCCTGAAATCTTGACGAATATCTTTGATCTACCTTCTGTTATCAATCCAGAACTCACCCGCTTGTTGGAAAAAAAACGTGTGCTTGCAAGCAAGGAAGACCTAACGGACGAGGAGTTAAGTCGTCTTACCGAGTTAAACGAGATGCTAGAGGAATTCGATTTTACATCGGTAGTGCGTGATCCTTACTATGAACCCTTTGTGAAAGCCCTCGCGCAACAAGAGGCTGAAGAAGATTTGCAAAAGCCAGTACTTTCTGTGGAGCAACGCCAGAAACGGATGGAGATGGCGCGGGAAATACTCAAACGGCTAAAAGCCAAGGGTGAAGGTTAAAATGAGATATATAAACACAAGGGGATTAGTAAGCTCTAGGGATTGGGATTTAAGAGCCAACAGAGCTCACCAAGAAGTTGAAGAAGCTTACTGCGAGATTGAAGAAGCGTGTTGCAAGGTCGAGGAAGGACAATGTGAGGCTGAGGAATCCACGAGAAAGCTATCCGATGTAATAAATAATCACCAACAGATTTGGAAAGATATTAAGCCTAAATTGGCGTCACTTTCTTTTGATAAATGTTGGTATTGTGAAACACGCCAGGATCGTTCTAGTATGGCCGTTGACCATTTCCGGCCAAAGGCAGGAGTCAAAGAATGCCCCAATCATCAAGGGTACTGGTGGTTAGCTTTTGATTTGCAAAACTATCGTTATAGTTGTGAATACTGCAATAGTCGCAGGACCGATCCCAAAACAAACATTACTGGAGGAAAGGGGACTTATTTCCCTCTGCTGACTGAAGAGACCAGGGCCGATTCTCCAACGGATGACATAACCCAGGAGGAAATCTGTTTACTAGACCCTACAAATCCCACAGATCCTGGACTATTGGCATTTGATGATTATGGTGAGGCTGGGCCATCTGCTGCCGCGTTATCCGAGAATGCCAAATTGAGAGTTAAAAAATCAATAGAACTCTACAACTTAAATTTGTCTGTCACAGTTGAAAGGCGTAGTGTGCTCTGTCGAGATGTGAAGGATACCTTTAATTCCGCAGTACAATATTTTATAGATAATAACCAAGAAGCTCTTGGTCGAGCCCTTAGTGATCTACGTTTGTGGATATCAGAAAAGGCTGAGTATGCAGCCGCAGCCAAGTGTTACCTTTTGGGTTTACGTACAAATAACGATACTCGAGATCTCGTAATGCAGCTCGTTTTGCAACCGCTTTAAATTGAGGGGGAACTATGAATACAACACCATTATCTGTCTTATCTTCTACACTTGTTCAGCGTCTATGGAATTATTGTAATGTCCTCCGTGATGATGGGGTTTCTTATAGTAATTACGTTGAACAGCTTACTTATTTGCTGTTTCTTAAGATGGATTATGCACAAGTCGAGTCGGGGAATTACACCAGTGATATTCCATCTCAATACGATTGGGAAAGTCTACGCAATGTAAGAGATAACATGCTGATTGAGCACTATCAGGACATCCTCCATAACCTTGGTCATACAGATGGGCTTATTTCTATCATTTTTTGTAATGCCCAAAATCGCATCCAAGACCCGGCTAAACTACGACATCTCATTACACTGATAGATGATGAAATCTGGACTGGTTTAGATATGGATGTTAAAGGCGAAATTTATGAGGGTTTATTAGAAAAGAATGCTCAAGACGTTAAATCTGGTGCTGGGCAATACTTTACCTTGCGACCGCTCATTCAAGCGATGGTTGAGGCTCTTGTCCCAGAGCCAGGGATGACCATTTGTGATCCGGCAGCAGGTACTGGTGGGTTTCTCATCGCGGCGCACGATTACATTAGCCATAACTACGACCTTTCTCCCCAACAACAAGATTTTCTTAATCATGCGGCGTTAAGTGGATGGGAAATCGTAGAAAACACAGCGCGCCTCTGTTTAATGAACCTTTATTTACATGGTGTGAGTATGGGCAAAGAGCGCAGCCCTATCCATGTAGACGATGCTTTAGCTGAGCCGCCCACAACGCAATTCGATATAGTGTTAACCAATCCGCCCTTTGGTCGGAAAGGTAGTGTTACTTACATCGCAGATGAAAACGAAATGCGACGGGAAGCACGTACTGTGATTCGTCAGAACTTTTGGGCCACAACAAGCAACAAGCAACTCAATTTCCTGCAACATGCTTACAGTATCTTGAAAACCAATGGTCGCGCTGCCATTGTTGTGCCTGACAACGTACTTTTTGAAGGTGGAGCAGGCGAAACCATTCGAAGGAATTTGCTTCACGAATGTGATTGTCACACCTTATTACGTTTACCTACTGGTATTTTCTATGCACAAGGGGTCAAAGCCAACGTTCTTTTCTTTGATAAGAAAGAGCCAGGGGAAAAACCATCCACCCAAGAATTATGGATCTACGATCTACGCACCAATATGCACTTTACTCGAAAGCAACATCCGCTCACCTATGTGGACTTGGAAGACTTTGTCACTTGCTACAATCCGAATGATCGCCATAAGCGTACTGCAACCTGGTCAGAACAAAATCCAGATGGCCGTTGGCGACACTTTACCTATGAAGAACTCATGGCTCGCGATAAGGTTAACCTTGATATCTTCTGGATTCGTGATGAGAGTTTGGTTGAAACGGCAAACCTTCCTGATTTAGAAGTCATTGCAGTAGACATCATCGAAGACCTTGAATCTGCTATTGAACAATTTCGCGCGATTGTGTAAGATGTAAGTGCCTAGTTTATAGCAAGCCCCCCCGCTATGTTTCACGTCGCGAAAAGAAGCTACCCACCTTGCCCCGTTGACACATTAGCAAAGCGGTGAGCAGCGCGGCCTCTTGGCCCGCGCCGCTCACCGCCCCACCGCCCCACCGCCCGGTACTGCGTTGCGCCATCCTCCACCCAGACATCGCTGTATCCGGCCGCCAGCAGCATCGCATGCAAATCCTCTCCGGATGGCAGTAGATCGTTGACAATCGCACCTCCCACGCCACTGTGGATGGCGTTCACCCGTTCTCGGCTTAAATCGTGCAAAATTAGCAGGCTGCCGCCCGGCGCAAGTACTCGTCGCAGTTCACGCAGCGCCAGTGGCATCTGGGCGAAGTGTGGAAAGCTGTTGTGGCAGACCACCACATCGAAGGCGGCTCGGTGCGCGGCAAAGGGCAGCTGGTGGACGTCCGTTTGCACCAGCCAAGCGCCGGATCTGCATAACTGCGCCCGCTGTTGTGCCCGTGATAGCATCGCGTACGCCAGGTCAATTGAGACCAGCCGCGCAGATGGCGCGTAAGCGCGCAGGCACAGGATCAGTTGCCCGGTTCCCGTCCCCACCTCCAGGATGGCCCGGGCGGCCCGCAACTGCTCCGGCGTGAAGTAGACGGCCTGCGCGCTGACCTTCTTGGCGACGTAGGGATGCAACTTCAGCCGGGACGCGATGGCCTTGTGGTGTCGCGTCCCCTCATCCATCA
>DAOTUH010000139.1:0-6628 GCA_034437255.1 Anaerolineae bacterium | reverse complement strand
GACGGTCCAGCGGTGCGGCGGCGGGTAAGCGTCCAGGCTCAGCTGCTCCGGCAGGCTCGTCGGCGGCGTATCGACCACGCCGGCGATGACCCAGGACGTGCCGCAGGCCAGCAGCAGGTGGCCCGGCTCGGTGACGCCCAATCCCAGCGCCGTGCAAGCCTGATCGTGACCGCCGTTGACGACCACCGTCGCTTCGGGAAGCCCCGTCGCCGCGCAGACCTCGGGTAGAAGCCGTCCGACGATGGCGCCTGAGGGCTTGACGGGCGAGAGCGGCTCCGGCTCGATGCCTGCCAGCGCGCAGAGCGCCGGGTCCCACTGACCGGTGGCGATGTCCAGCAGCTGGGTGCGCCCGCCATTGGATGGGTTGGTGCAGCGGCGACCGGTCAGCCGGTGGACGAGAAAGTCGTTGGCGGAATAGAAGTGCTCGGCGGCAACGAAGACGTCGGGGCGGGCCTCTCTCAGCCAGCGGATAGTTGCCAGATTGACGCCAGCCTGCGGCGGTCCGCCGCTCGTCTGCCGGATGGTCTCGGCATGCCCTTCTGCGCGCCACCGGTTGACGATCTCCGTGGCGCGGCTGTCCATCCAGGTGATCATGGGATAGACCGGCGTGCCGTCCTGTGCCGCTGGGATCAAGGAGCCGCTCTGCGCCGCCAGCGCCAGGGCCAGCACGCGCCGCCCGGCGCCCGCCTGCCCGGTCAGCGCACGGAGCGTTCTGAGCACCGCCGCCCACACGTCTTCGGGCTGCAACTCGACCCAACCGGGCCGGGGCGTCTGCAGCGCATAGGCGTGTTCTGCCGAGGCCAACGCAGCCCCGTCCAGATCGAAGAGTATGCCCTTGGTCGACGTGGTACCGACGTCAAGCCCGATGATCGCGCCGTTCTGGTTCATATCCACGGGCTTCTATCCCTTCAAGGCCCCTTCGACCATCGCCTGCAGGAAGATCTTCCGGGTGAACAGGAAGAGCACAACGATGGGCAGGGCGATGAGAATACAGGCGGCGGCGAGCACCTGCAAGTTGATGATGTTCTGACCCAGGAAATCGTAGAGGCCAAACATTGCAGGCTTGAATTCATTCTTGAGGATCAGCAAATAGCCCGCGAGGAACTCGTTCCAGACGTTCACAAAGGTAAGCAGGAAGACCGCGAGCATTCCCGGTAGCGCCAGGGGCATGGTGATGCGTACCAGCGATCCGACCGGCGTACACCCATCGATCACGGCTGCTTCCTCAAGTTCCTTGGGGATGGCGTCGAAAAATCCCTTGGCGATCCAGACGCTGAGGGGCAGGAAGAGCCCCACGTAGACAAGGATGATGTAGATGCGGTCGTCGAAGGGCAGCGGCGACTTGCGCAACGTGACGCCGATCTGGTAGAGACCCAGCAGGTTAGTGAGCAGCGGCACGCCCGTGATGGCGAGAATGGCCGTCATCAGAGCTTTGTGCCCGGGAAACTGAAACCGTGAAAATGCGTAGCCCGACGTGCCCGCCATCACCACCACGATGAACGATGCTACCGTAGCATACAACAGAGTGTTGGGAATGTAGATGCGGAACATTCGACCCACCAATTTGAAGCCCAGCAGCGCGTCCGGGGCCGGCTCGGGCCTCAACACGCGGCGGTAGCCCTCAATGGCCCAACGGCAGGCGGTGATATCGAAGGCACTCGTGGGTGTGTCGCAGGGAAAGATGACCGGCGGATTCCGGGTGACATCTTCCTGGCGTTTGAAGGACGTCAGCAACGTCATGGCGATGGGAAACAGCGTGACGAGGCAGATTAGAATGAGCGCGGCGTGCGTCAGCCGGCGCTCCCAGTCGACGTGAGACAAACGAGGGTTGTTCCGCATATCAGACGTTCCTTTCTTGTACGCCCGAGATACGGAGCGTGCCCAGAATCAGCAGCCAGTTGAGGACCGCCAACATCAGGGCCAGCGCTGCCGCCCGCCCAAAGCGCAACTGCCCCCAGCCGATGGAGTAGAGCAGGTAACTGAGCACCTGGGTCGACGTGCCCGGGCCGCCGTCGGTCAGGCTGAAGATCATGCCGACGCCGTTGACGCCGCTCAGGGTGAGGTTGAAGATGGCAACCACCAGCGTGGGCAGGATCAGCGGGATGGTGATGTAGCGGATGATCTGCCAGCGGTTGGCGCCGTCGATGCGGCTGCACTCGACCACCTCACGGGGCACCGTCTGGATCGCCGCCAGCAGCAGCAGCGTGACAAAAGGCAGCGCCCGCCACGACGAGGCCAGGATGAGATAGATCATCGCCGGCGAGGGGGGAAAGGGAAAGTCGCCGAACCAGGAGCTGGGCGCCGACTCGGTGAGCACCGAGAGCCCGTCCGGCGGGAAGAGGGTTGGATTCTGCAAGACGCCCGTCAACAAACCGTAATCTGGGATCACCAGCAGGCGAAAGATCAGACCGACGATGATGTTGGCGAGCACCCAGGGCAGGAAGAGCAGCGCCAGATAGACGCCGGTGAACTGGATCTTTCGACTCAGCAAATAGGCCGTGATAAAGGCGATGGTCAGCGTCAGGAGCACATAGCCGACCAGGAAGATAACCGTGTGCCCCACGCTCTCGCTGAACAGGCTCATATCGAAGAGACGCTCGAAGTTGTGCAGGCCCACCGGCTCCCAGCCGGACGGGTTACGCTCGTGCATGCTGAGCCAGACAGTGTAGATCGCGGGATAGACCTGGACGACGAGCAGCACCAGGGCCGTCGGCAAAATCAGCCAGAAGGGCAGGCTTTTGCGCAGTCGGTTGCTGATCTTCTCAGCAAGTTTAGTTTTGTCCATTGATGACATTCCCTTCATAGGAACAGCAAGGTTGACTCACCTGAAAAAAGGTCCAAGAAATCGGATTTTTAGGTGGCCATACCCTACACCTAGTGATTTTGGTCATGAGAAACCCACATATAGTATCAAGTCGTAGAAAAATCCGATTTCTGCTAGTTCTTTCAGGTGAGCTAAGGTTAAAATGCAGGGTGAAAAGATGACGCGCACCTTCTCACCCTGCGGTGTCAGCTAACAGTGAGAGTTGTTGCGGTTGTGCTGGCTAGTTCCCCGCGTTGTACTCTTCCTGCACGCTCTGCAAGGTCTCGGCAATATCCGCCGTGGGATCTTCCTTGATGAGCTCATAAACGGCGTTCATAAGAAGCCGCTGCGCTTCCTCAGGATTCTCCAGAGTGCCGAACCACGGTCGACAGGAGCTGGCGCTGACGGCTGCCGCCGCCTCTTGGAAGAAGGGGGCCTGGAAGAGCTCGTGGTCCTGGGTCGCACCGAGCACGGGGAAGCCGCCGCCCGGACCCAGCACCCACTCGGCGTTCCGATCAGGCTGCATGATCCAGTTGATGTAGTCGTGGGCGGCCTCGGAGTTCTCCGCGCCTGCAGGGATGGCCAAGCCAGCGACCTGCGTGTCACAGCCGGGCTCCTCGCCCTCGACGGAGACAAACGGCGAAAGCATCATTTCACCGGCTGCCACGGCGTCCAGCACGTCCTCTTCGTTGCTCTTGTCGTAGGCGGTGCCGCTGGGAGCGGTCAAGGGGTTCAGGTAGCGGTAGCCGTTGAGGCCAGAGGGGAAGGACGCAGCAGAGCCGTCTTTGAACGCCTGCTCCTCCTGGAAGCCACCGGCGAAGGTGATCTCCGGCACGTACTCCTGCGCGACGAGTTCACGCAAGAACTCAATGGCGGCGATGACCTCGGGCGTGTTGATCTCCATGTTGCCCTCGCCGTCGTCAATGCGCCCGCCGAAGGAGTCGATGGTGGTGTTCACCCCGCGCTTGAAGCCCGAGCCGCCCTTGTCGGTGGAGCCGTAGAAGGTCATGATGTAGACGCCGTCTTCCTGTAACTCGGCAGCTTTGTCCATAAACGCCTCAGGCGTCTCCGGATAGCCCTCGGGGAAGTAGTCGGCCCAAACGTAGGTGACCTGCGGACGCTGGGAAATGGGGATGCAGTAAAGCCCGCCATCGGCGCCCTGGCAGGCCTCAACGGCGCTGGCGTCGAGATCGGCGAACCAATCCTGCTGCGTAGCCCAATCCGTCAGGTCCTGCAGCGCGCCGTTGCGATACAGCGTGTTGAGCTTGTCGCTGTTCAACTCATAGAGATCGGGGACCTCGCCGCCGGCCTGCACGGCGGTGACCAGCTCCGCCGCCATCTTATCGAAGGCCTTGGGCTGATTGATCCAGTTCCACTTGCCCGCGAATTCCTCGTTGAACTGCGGCATGGTCTCGTTGAGATACATGTTGCCCACGTGCTCGTCGGCTGCCGGATCGGTGTTATTCTGGTCGTACTGGTACCAGGTGACGAAATCCTCGGCTTCCGCCATCTCTTCGGTCGGCTCCTCCGTAGGCTCTTCCGTTGGTTCTTCGGTAGGTTCTTCGACGGCTTCTTCTGTCGGTTCCTCCATGGGTTCTTCAGTTGGGGCTTCTGTTGGCTGCGCACACGCTGCCATGAGGCCCATCACTAAGGTCAAGATGATCATCGTGCTCAGAATACGCATGGTCTTCATCAGTTTCTCCTCTCTGTTTTTTTGATCGTTCTAAAGGATTCAAATACCTAACGGGATCAGAGTCTCTTCGGGGATCACCTCCTGTCTGGTTCTCGCGGCTCAATCGACTTTCACACCGGCCCGCGCAAACAAGCGCGCGCACGCAGCCCGCGCTTGCGTTAACAGCGCGGCTTCGTCGACACAGAGAACTTGCTTATCGCGCATCAGGATGCGCCCATCGACGATGACGGTATCGACGTCCCCGCCGCTGGCGTTATAGACCAGGGCCGAGGTCGCGCGGTGGACGGGCATGGCCCGCACCGTGTTCAGATCGACCACGACGACGTCGGCCTTCTTGCCAACCTCCAGCGAACCGATCAGCACCGGCTGACCGAAGGCCGCCGCCCCACCCCGGCACGCCATCCAGAGCACGTCTTCCGGGAGCAGCGCCATGGCGTCCAGAGTGGCGACCTTATGCAGAAGCGCTGTCGTCTTGAGCACTTCCAGCATATCCTGGCTGTTGTTGCTGCCGGGGCCGTCGGTCGCCAGCGCCACGGGAATCTCGCGTGAGCGCATCTCCGGGATGGGCGCGACGCCAGAGGCCAGGTACATGTTGCTGACGGGACAGTGCACCACCACCGCACCGGATTGGGCAATGAGATCAATCTCGTTCTCCACCAACCAGACGCTGTGCACCAGCTGCACGCTGGGATCCAACGCCTCCAGATTAGCCAACCACTCGATGTGACGGTTGCCGCGCTTCGCCAGGTTGGTGTCGACCTCTTCTCTGGTCTCCGCAACGTGAATGTGGGTGCCAATGCCCCACGCCTTCGCCAGCGCGTAGGTGCGCTGCATGGTCCCGTCGGAGCAGCCCCAGGGGATCAGCGGGCCGAAGGCGAGGCGGATGCGCCCCTCGGCGGCGCCGTGCCAGGCGTCGTAGAGCCGCTTCGTCTCGCCGACGATGCGCTCCGGCGTCTCCATGAAGGCGTCATGATAGTCCATGTCGGCCCAGCCGCGCGCCAGCACCAGGCGCACGCCGGTCTCTTCGGCTGCGCGGCAGACGCCATCGTCGTTGTGGGGATCCGTGTGGATATACTGGTGATCGATGACGGCGGTCGTGCCGCCCCGGATGTTCTCCACCAGACCGACCATTGCCGCCAGATACGCTTCCTCCTCGGTGAGCGCCCGCGCCACCGGCCAGATGGCCGTGCGCAGCCACTCCAGCAGCGGCTTATCGTCGGCCAACCCCCGGATCATGGTCTGGAAGAGATGGGTGTGCGCGTTGATCATGCCTGGCATGACGGCGCTGTGCGAAGCGTCGATGATGATATCGGCGCGATTCTTCAGGGACGTGGGCGCGGTGCCCTCGCCGAGGTGAGTAATGCGGTCGCTCTCAACAAAGAGATAACCGGGATCAAGAACACGCCCGCTGTCATCGACCGTGACGATGCTTCCACCTTCAATCAGGATGTTGCTCACGGATTCTCCTTCATGATTTGCAAGAGACGGGGGTGAAAGTCGGCAACGCAGAAGATGAAGCCAAGCCAACCGGTAGGTAGCGTCTCCAGCTACTAATGAGCAAATGCCCACTAGTGTTCAATTGCTTACCAGTATACCCTGTCGTACAGAACGTGTCAAGTCCCTCATGCCATTTTGTCGATGCCGAGAAAATTCGCAGATATGTTATTTCAGCGTGGCTTGACGTTCAACAGATATCTGGGATTGCAACGTGGAGATTGATAAGGCGGAGGGCCAAAAAGGGACGCAGCTGGGACACGAAGGGGGTGCGGAAGCTGTATTACGCTGAGTCGTGAGTCGAAACGGTGGACCTAGGACTTGCCGTCTGCTTGGGATAACCATCCCGGCACTGATGGGGCAGGTCTACATAACGAGGAGGTGGGCGTGGAACGATACGTTTCACCCGACCGTAGGAAGAGGGCGCTATAATCAGCGCCCTCTATGGATAACCGCGGTGTAAAGGGGATCCTAGCTATTCAGGCTCGTCATCTTCATCCGATTCGAGTGCCTCTGAGGTAATCGCTTGCATGGCAAGACGATTTAAGGTGGGGAGCACCGGCAACTCAACTCGCATGCGGCGCACAAAGCTTTGCGTATATTCACGGGTATATGGCCACAAAAGCGTCAGGGCAGAG
>DAOTUH010000138.1:0-6280 GCA_034437255.1 Anaerolineae bacterium | reverse complement strand
CTTAAAGGCTTCCGCCGTGACCTCTTCGTGCGATGTGGTATTGCCCAGGCCGCCCCAGCGCGAGATGCGATGGCGTGCATCGCCTTGCTGGATGGTATGGGTGAGTTCGTGAGCCAGTAACTCTTTACCTTGCTTGGTTTTGGGATTATACGCACCCGCTCCAAAGTAGATATCCTGTCCATGCGTGAATGCCTTGGCGTTGATCTGCTGCGAAATCTGCGCGGCTTCACTCCCGGTATGGACACGCACCCCACTGAAATTCGCGCTGAAACGAGGCTCCATAAACGTGCGCGTGGCGTCGGAGAGCGGGGTTCCCCGCCCTTGCTGATCTGCAAGCCGTGCTTCCAGGTCTGAGGAGGGCGCAAAGCCACCTCCCGCAACAGACTTCATCTGGAGCTCATCTTCCTCTTCCTGACGTTGTAACAGCGGCGTGATGGTGTTGACGAGGGGCTTGGCTTGGATTTCCTCTTCTTGGCGCTGGGCGGTGAGGGCATTTGTTCCGGTGACCGTGGTCGCGTCTGGCATCGCCAGTACCTGTTGCGCGACGCGATCGGCCTCACGCTCGTAGCGGTCACCCGTGGGGCCGACGCGCAGTCTTGTCTGAATAAAGCGCGTGGTGGCTCGGTTGCCCACGGTGCGTTGCAAGATCAGAACATCATCGTGCGCAGTATATGCAGATCTCTTTGGTTCAATCAACACACGTTGGAGGCGAGGTGCCAGAGGAACCTGTCGAGGTGATACCTGCTTTGCCTCTGAGTCACGAGCGTGTTGAGGCGAAGGTCTGTGCTTTTCTTCTTGCGCTTGCTTTGGCATCGTTCTCTACTACCTTTTTCTCCCTTTGAAGGGAGATATCTCAATGCCTTCTTCTGATCAGACTGAAAGCCCAAGATGTGCTTTCTTGCTTGATGTGTATCACGTTACGAGGCACTGTATCCAAACTACGAGGTCTTTTACAAGGCGAAGTCAGGTCTTGCGTGAGGAAAATTAGAGTTTGGATTTGAGTGAATGCGCGTTATAGCCGTCTAACCTCGCTTCGTGGTTACGAAACGCATGACTTTCAGATGAAAATCTGATTAAATCATCCTTACTTAGTATAGCACAGATTCTCTATCTTTGCCATAAGAGGTTCAGGGGATTGCTCCGGAATTCGCTGAAAGGAGCTCTCTACCCAGAGAGTGCGAAGGAGACAGAAAGCCTTTAGCGCCGAACACCTATACAGGTTGGGGAGAACAATTTTCCAGAGTAGATTTCCCGCTTTCCCAAAACCTACATACGCCTGTTAGCGCTTCCTGAATGCTTTCTTATGGTTGGCAGGCTATCCAGCGGGAAGCTGTAAATCGGCCTCGTTGACCAACCGGCCCATCTTCTGGAGCTCCCGGCGCATGGCGTGAAGCAGGTGCTGCATCGTCACCGGCTTTTCATCGGCCGCAGCCAGGTACGCGGCCGCGACGATAATATTGCGGATGCTGCCGCCGGTCAGTTTGAAGCGGCGCGCCAGCAGCGCGAAATCGAGGTCAGATGCGCGCGGCACGTCCGGTGGAAAGAGCGTCTCCCAGATCCGCTGGCGATATGGCTCTTCCGGGAAGGGGAAATCGACGGCGAACTGCAACCGCCGGGTGAAGGCCTCGTCGAGATTGGCGCGCAGGTTCGTGGCCAGAATGGTCACGCCGTCGTAGTTCTCCATGCGCTGCAGCAGGTAACTCACCTCGATATTGGCGTAGCGGTCGTGGGCGTCCTTCACCTCCGAGCGCTTGCCGAAGATAGCGTCGGCCTCATCGAAGAAGAGGATCGCGTTGCTGCGCTGGGCCTCGTTGAAAATCTGTTCCAGGTTCTTCTCGGTCTCGCCGATGTACTTGCTGACGATAGTAGAAAGATCAATCTTGTAGAGATCGAGACTCAGCTCGTCCGCGATGACCTCGGCCGCCATGGTCTTGCCTGTGCCCGGCGGCCCGGCAAAGAGCATCGTCACGCCCTGGCTGGCGGCGAGCTTGCGTCCCACGCCCCACGTCTCCAGGACCTTGGGCCGTTGCCGCACCGTCATGACGATCTCGCGCAGCATCTCCAGACGATCCTCAGGCAGAATGATGTCGTCCCAGGTGTAGCGCGGCGTGATTTTGTGCGCCAGCTCGGCCAGACGGGGATTTGAGTGTGCACGCGCGGCGGCGAGCAGATCGGTGGGCCGGACGCCGTCGCCACGCTGGATGGCCTGGTCGCGCGCGGTAGCGACGGCGTCGCGGATCTGTCCCGTAGTCAGGATAAACTGGCCGGCCAGGGCTTCCAGGATAGAAGATGCTTCTGGCTCATGCTCGTCCATGAAGTGTTTCCAGAGCGCGAGGCGCCGCGCGTAGTTTGGCAGCGGGAACGCTCTCCAGAGCAGCGGCCGGTCGCGGACCACGCCCCGCGCTTGCCAGCGAGATTCGCCACCCAGAATGACCGGGCCGGGATATGTGTAGAGCTCGGTCAGCAGCTCGGCCGGGGGGTGCCCATCCGTCAGGCATGTATCCCAGCCTCGCAAATAGGGTAGAGCCCCGTTGAGGCGTGCATCCCGCAATGCCAGGCGCAGCGCCATGATTGGGGCCACGTCGCCCTTGATGACGGCGCCAAAATCGAGCGTGAGCAGCGGACGCTCCAGGCTCGCCGCGCTGAGCCGGGCCGCCGCGTTCTGGGCCAGCGTATCGGGACCGTAGAAAATAACCAGCGGCGTGGGCTCCTGCCCGGCGTGGAGATCCGGGACGGCAGGGGCCAGGCGCTTATCTTCTTGCCGGGCGTTGGTGGTCAGCGTGATGTGACCTCGTAGCTCCTGTGGCGGACGATACGTGCCCAGGAGCCAGGCTACCAGGGCCGGGTCGACGTCCAGGCGTTGGCTCAGCAGCGAGCTGGGGTGCTGGTCCGAGACCGGCCCATGTCGCAGCAGGTGATGGTGGAAAAGCGGCGCCTCGTCGAAGAAGGCCGGAAGTCGCTGAAGCCTCGGCGTGCCGGGTACGCAGAGGAGATCGAGGATCAGGTTGACGGTGGGGTGCGTGCGGGTCACGTCGTCCTGGAGATAGCCGTAGATCGCCTCGTAGCGCAGATCAAGGTGCGGGGTCAGGCAGATTAACAGGGCATCCAGCGCGAAACGATCCAGCGCGAAGATGGCGCGCAACTCCTGCAACCGGAGCCGCTGGCCCTGGCGTTCGGCCTGCTGCGCGATGTGCTGTGCGCGCTCTTTTGCCGCGCGGTCGGCCTCTGCAAAGGCCTTGGCCTCATCGGGCGGAAGCTGCGCGGTCTGCCCCCAGCTGGTCCCGAAGGGCCGTTCGGAGAGCGCAGTGGCCTGCCCATCGGAGAGATAGAGACCGCGAAAGTCGTCCGTCGGATTCTGACCGGCTAGCTGCCAGCGCCGCACCTCCCGCTGAATCAGCGCGTCGATGCGCTGGAGCTCGGTATACACGTAGCGCAGATTGAGATCGTCGGGTGTTGCCTGATGAGACATCAACCACTCCTCAGAAAGTATCCGCTGTCCTACGCAGCCGCTCGCAGATCAGACGCGCGTTGGAAGAGCCGTCGTGCCTCGGCGGGCGCGCCCTGCAACTGAGCCAGCACGCCTTGTTGGTGAATCGCCTCGGCCCGAGCGTCGTGTTGATCAAGGGACTGGTAGATACTTTCGGCTTTCTTGTACCGGATCATAGCGTCGTCGTAGTCGCCCTCCAGCATTGCGAGCACGCCCAGGGATAAATGTGCGTCCGCCACACCTGCTTGATGATCCAAGGATTTGAACGCGGTCAGCGCTTCGTTGAGCAACGTTTGCCCCAAGCCGTGATCCGCGTCTGCCAGCGCCGCTCGCCCTTGGTCCAGTGCCTCGTAGGCAGCTTCGACGTCGTCGTCCGGCGCGGTCGTATCTGGCGCTTCCGCCTCCACCTCCTTAGCTTCTTCTGTGGCCTCTTCGGATTCAGTCTCTATCTCTTTAGTTTCTCCTGAAGGCTCGGATGCAGCAGGTTCCTCTGGCGCCTCCGCCTCCTCGGGCACTTTAGCCTCCGCTTCTAGTTCTTCATCGGCGGCTGGTTCCTCTACGCTCGGTGCTTCTGCTGGCTCGCCGGTATCTTGCTCGGGCTCGGCCTCTTCCGTCTTCTCCGTCGATTCAGTCTCAATCTCCTTGATTTCTTCTGGAGGCTCGGATACAACGGGTTCCTCCGCCTCTTCGGCTTCTTGCGTCGTCTCTTCAGAGTTGGCTTCTACGCCCTCCATCTCTTCCGATGACTCCGGAGCCGCGGACGGTTCCGCTGCTTTCTGTTCTTCCTCAAGGGCCTCTGAACTTTCCTCCGTGTCACCGGATTTCGTTTCCATCTCTTCCGATTGTGGGTCTTTTGCCAAAGATGCCTCTTCACTCATGATCCAACTCCTTGCCTATCACGTGATCTCTTCAATCTGACGTCCGTGCGCATCGCTGATGTGCGTGGATGAGGCGTCTACCGACTTCACCTACTTATGATACACCAACCCCTGCGCTTTTACCACAGCGATGTGAGTCCAGTGCAACTTCAACGCGCGGAGCGATCTCCCTAAGACTGAGACGTTCGCGGTTAGCCGTCCTCAAGGCGGGGACTGGAAGCGGAGGGTGAGTAAGGCTAACGTAAAGAAACTTGTATCTGTTTAGTCTTCTGAGGTGCAACGCACTTTCGCCGAAGATGACTAAACAGATACGTAATAAGTAACTTAAAAATCGTGGCGGCTGTCCGACCTTTGGTCGGCGGCGTCTTGGCGTGAGGTATAATCTTTTTTCAGGTGCGTCAACCGGATTCTTATGGCTCCCATCCGTTCCATCCGTTTAATCCGTTGACCATCTTTGGCGCTGTAGTCTTTGGATGCTCTGTTTTGGCTTACGTCATGGCAGAGCGTACAGGCTGATCCCAACCTGGGGAGAGGGGTAGGCCGCGATACCAATACCGACGGTTCTGCCCGTCCCCATCCACGGTGCACAGATCACACCAGGCCGAGGCCCAGGTCCAGCCCAGCGCTTCGTAATGCGCCCGTTGGAACTTGAACAGCATAGGATGCGCGTCCGCTCCGCTATCGTAACGGAAGTCGCTCAGCAGTTTGACCGAGGTCGCGAGGTCGCCCTGCTCAACGAGAGAGACCAGCCACCGCATCCGGGCCTTACCCTCGGCCAGCATCACATCCCGTCGCGCCGTCTCAGAAAACGCCGCCGGGACCCTTTCCAGTAACTCGCGTCCCAAAGCATAATACGCTTCGGCCCGGACCGTGCATGCAGTGTGATGATAGCAGGTCAGCGAACGCGCGAAGTGTTGTGCAGCCGTCTCGAACGCTTCTCGCTCTGCGTACAGGCGGGCCAGTTCCCAGTGGAAGTAGAGGCACTCGGGCGCCGCCTCCGCCCCACGTTTCAGCCAGTCAACGCGCTCGTTTCGTGAGCGGGCCAGGAAGGCCAGGTCCTTGTAGTCCGCAGCCGCCCCGCCGTACGTCCCGATCATCGTGCGCTCGACATAATCAGGCGATACCTGACTCGCCGGCGTTTCATAGAACTCGTCTCCGAAAAGCGCACGGGCTATTTCGAGATCGTCGCGTATATCGTCCCCGTCCAGATCCGCGTTGAGTAGTTCTCTGTGAAGGTAGGCGCGCATCGAATGAGCGTGATCGATCAACTGCTCCCGCTCCGGGTCAAACTGGGCCACGGCGACGCGCGCTTGCTCGACGTGCGTGGGTAACAGGTGAAGGCCCACCGTGAGATGCGCGCACTCCGCGATGGGAAGGAGGTGGCGTGTCAACAGATAGGTAGCGGCGTGCCCATCCCACGCGCTCAACCGTCGGTCGACGTCGGTATCGAAGCGATGGAGCACGATGCTCTCGCCGTCGAGCCTGTTCAGCACTCGTATCTCATCGCTCATGTACTCCAGGCCAAATTGATCTTCTATCAACTCGTCAATGCGCATGGCTTGATCCTTTTGGAGGTTCTGATCCCCAAGGTCTTGATGTGACATGTTGCCCTATTTTACCATGGCATGCCGAGTGAGGTAGTTTGAGACAGGGCAATCGCATGTAAATTCTGCAACCCGATATACGAGGACTTACGAACTTTAGGAATTGGCTCTTGTCGGGAATTAGGTGAAGCCCTAAATCTGCTTCTATACGAGCTACGGAAAAATCCACAGATTATATCGTTTTTGTCCGTGTTTATCCGTGCAAATCCGTGTATTTCAGTGTAACACGGGCATAAGCAGGGGCAAGATATGGGTTTCTACGTGCGTGGACCGCGGGGGAGGCAAAAAGAAAATGCCACGGCTGTCAGCCG
>DAOTUH010000137.1:0-11296 GCA_034437255.1 Anaerolineae bacterium | reverse complement strand
CGCCGCCGCGCCACGACGTTGCCCGCCGCGTCCGTCGCCAGCGACGTGCTGCCGAGGTGATCCGGGTGCAGGTAGGTGACGGCGCCGTCCTTCCGCAGCGCGACCCGCTGCCCGCCGTGATAGTAGTATTTCGTCACGCTGGGTACACCGGCCTGCGCCACAGCGCTCGTCGCTGCGTTGCCGACGTGGTCGTGGGCCGTGACGCGGAACTCGTAACGATGCCCCGGTTCGCCGTAGTCCCAGGCGCCCGCACAGTCGACCGGGTGCGGCTCCCAGGCTCCGCCGTCGGTGCGCACGTCCAGCGTGCATGCCCCGTCGTCCACGCCGGCTAGGTTATCGGTGCTCTCCCAGGTGACGCGGATGTTGTCGCCTGCCGGGGCCGCCGTCAGGTGCACGGTCGGCGGCGTGGCGTCCTGCTGCATGCGGAAATGAGCCTCCCTCGTGTTGGCGGCCCGGTCGTTGACAACTACGGTTCCCCGGCCGGAGAAGGTATCTGCAGCATCGAAGGTGTAGATGTGGCTAACGGCGGTTTCTTGGACGCCGTCCGCCTGGTGATAAGTCGCCCCCGAGCTGACGGTTTCGGTGAAGGTTACTTTATGCAGGCCGGCCAATGCATCACTCAACGTTGCCGTGACGGTGAAACTACTCTCATGCGCCCCATAGATGATCATTGTGCCATCTACGATAGCGTAAGGTGTCGCTTCTGTCACCGTCAACCGGATATGCGGGTCGGTTCGATCCACGGTGACCGAGACGGGAGTGGTGGCCGTGTATGTGCTTTGATTGTTGAGGACATCTCGCGCTCGCGCACGGAACCAGTATATGCCTTCGCCCATCTCTGGCCAATAGGACGTCTGAGTACGATAGATCGGGAACGACCACACCTTCGTCCACCCTGTCTCTTCTGTGCTCGAACCCGGCGGCGGGTCGAAACGCCACTGCACGTCATAGGAACTCACGCCGGCGCCAGGCGCGGAACCGGCCGGCGGGTCCGTCGCCGGCCAACCGACGGGGAAGAACCAGGCGTGGGTGTAAGGACTGGAAGCTGTCATGGTGACGACCGGTGGCGTGGTGTCCAACGTCATCGTCACGGCTTCGCTCCATTCGGAATATTGCCCGAAGCGATCCTCGGCGCGAGCGCGCAGCGGGTGCGGACCCTCACCCGGCACCTGGACCTCCATGTGCCAATACATCTGGAGCCCGATAGCTTGTTCATCAAGTATGTTCTCGCCATCTGCGACCTGCACGGTCAACTCGCTGGCATCCACTTCACCATCAAGGATGACCTGGGATTCGGCGGTGTAGCGTGGGCTCCGAGGTGCGGTGATACGCGGCGTGGGCGGTTGATTGCGCACGACCAGGGCTGTCTCCCCATCGCCCAGCTGGCCATCTTCATCCACGCCCTCGTAGAAGACGGCGTAATCACCGGAGGGTAATGAGGGTTTCACCGTGTCATCAACTTCCCACCAGCCCCGTGCTCCTTCCTGCAATGTATGCGTGCGCGTCAAGGGGACGCTTCCCGCTCTGGGGAGCTGGGTCCACACGCCGATGGTAGGAGCGCCTTCATAAGGGTTATCGTGCCGCGCTGTGGCCCAGAGGATCACGGTGTTGCCGGCAGACACCAACGTGGGGCTGATACCCACAGTATGAAGTGGCGGATTCGCCCACAGCATGATGTGATGGGTATCAGAGGGTTCACTGGCCTCACAGCTGGCATCGGTGGCGATGGCGTACACGTCGTTGATCCCGCCATGGAGCGGATAGTAAGCGCTCCATCGTCCATCCAGGCCGACCGTGGTCGTCAGCGTGTGTGTGAAATATCCGCCGTCCAGCAACGTGATGGTGCTGCCTGGGTCCGCCACTCCGCTTACCCAGATGCGCCACTCGTCGACCTCGGTGTTGTTGTGAGGTGTTTCGATCTCGGGTGCAGCGGGTGGCGTCAGGTCGATGTACACTGGCTGGGGAACGGTCGTGTTGGTCATGCCATTGGTGGCTGTCACCGCCAGGGTGTACCGGTATGTTCCCTCGAGGAGGGTGCCGTCATCGCCTCGCCCGTCCCACGTCACCGTCGACGGCGGAAGGTTGATGCCGTTGACCGAAGTTACCACGGTCGTGCCACTGAGTACGTCCAGGCGCCAGGCGGCGATCGCTTCGCCGGACGGAGGGTGGGCTTCCAACACGAAGGTGGTCTGTGGCAGGCAGCGACCCGGCGAAAAGGCCGGTGGTTGTGCGTCCGCACTCACGCCGGGACGATACGGGTCCACGGTTACCGAAAGCGTTTCCACTTGCCGGTTGCCCACGCTGTCGACGATATCTACCTGCAGCGTCTGGGTGCCGGTGGTCAACGTCACGTGGTCAATCTGGACGCTGCCCCACGTATCTACCGTGCCCGTGCCGGCCGGTGCGTCGTTGACCGTCACCGTTACGTCGGCGCCAGGTTCTCCTTCACCTCGCACCGTCGTGGTCAGCGCGTTCAGACGTGTGCCCGACAGAGGTGCCGTCACGTTCAGCCAGGTGCTGCGATCGATATCAAAGGACCAGTTGGCGCTCCCCGTCCTACTCACGGTGCTTTGTACTTGAACGTGAACGCCATGGAATCCCTCATCCAGGGATACCGTGGGGGTGTAGACAAACCCGGCGCTGGTGATGATGGATTGGGTGGTCACGTCGGTACCGTCCAATTTTACCAGTGCCGTGGGCGTATAAATCTCGCCCGTGCCGGACATGGTGAAACTTGCCGAAAGCGTGGGCCGGGTCTGGGTCAGGATACTGCGTGGCGCCGGCAGTGAGTTGCTGATGGTGGGTTCCCCGTTTTCGTAGGTGACCAGGCGGGTCTCTTCCTGGCTGTTTCCCAGGTCATCCCAGACCTTAAAGCATAACTCATTTTCCCCTGCCGATAGCCATCGACGAGTACTTATAATGTCGGTGATAACGCCGGTATTGGAAAAGGTCCAGTCACGTAGCCACTGCCCATTAACGAGGATTCTAAATGTCGCGCCCGGGTCCGAGAACGCCTCAACGTACAGCGCGCGCCCTCCTGTGTGAAGCATATCCTCCGGCCGGCTGACGACCAACGAGGGCGGGGTCGTATCCACTGCGACGGTGATAGTCTCGTCGGTGCGGTGTCCGACTTGATCGGTCGCGCTGACCGTGATGGTATAGGTACCATCAGCGACGATGTTTCCGTTCGCGTCCCGTCCATCCCAGGTCCACGTCAGATGGTAGTTTGGACTGTACGCGCCCCCTGCTTCGCGTACCAAAGCATCATGCGCGTTGGTGATGGTAAGGGTCCAAGTCGCGGGGTAAGAGTCGCTGATCTCAGTCTCCACCCTCGTCGTTTGGCTGAGGAGCGGGGAGAAGGCGGGGGGCGTAACGGTTACCGTTGTCACGCGGGGCGGGGTAAGATCACACTTGAAAGAGGTGTTACCGGCATTTTCGTGACCCGCGTAATCCGTGGCATGGACCGAGACGGTGTGCACCCCATCAGCCAGGTCGAGGTTTGAGCATAGATTCTCATGGGATTGCCACGTTCTTGCCTGGCCGTCTACCGAGAAGGTGCGCGTCTGAATACCTGACGTGCCGTCGGTCGCGGATGGATTCGCGCCGGGGTTCCAGACTCCATCGCTGCCGTGAGTGACCACCGGTGGCGTCGTATCCACTTGCACCGTGTACTGAGGACTTTCACTGCAATTATGACTCAGGTCACACGCACGGAACTGTACGAGATGATTGGTCGAATCTGCAAAGGTAGTCGAAGCCTCCAGCGTGCCTGTGTTGTTCGGCCCGGCACCACACCCTTCACAAGAGGCTGCATGCCAAGTTGTCCAGGTTCCTCCATCGTAAGCATAGCGCACCTGTGTCGCGTCAGCTCCACTTGCCAGCCCGGTGTAATAGTCGGTGACCTTTACGCTCGATCTCACCTCCGACGTTGTCTGCCAGCCGGTAGGCTGAAAGTCTCGCCAATCCTAGGGTGGGGTCTCATCAGGCGGAGCGTACAGTCGACCGTAGATGTCGGCCGCATTGGTTGCCTCATCACGATAATCGTCCCACACGATCAAGAATTCGGAGCGTTGATGATTATAGGCCAGGCCTGTACTGAATTGTCCGGCCTCGCTCGCCCCCTGTGGAATACAGAAGGTGTCCGGGTCGTCTTCCGGCAACAACTCTCCGCTTGCACCGACCCGAGCGCCGTAGATGTCATAGGTTTTGTTGTGAGATATCCGCTTACCTTCCCCCCGTTCCCATATCACCAGGTATTCATTGCCGGCGTGATGATACGCTACGTTGGGATACCAATGCAGATGAGCGGGCGACTGAGAGACGGGGATGATATCCCCAAGTAACTGCCCCGTGGTCGATAGACGGCGCCCCTGTAGATTCATGTAGCCCAGACTCGGTGTGCCGTCTGACCAGACAGCTAGGTATTCGTCCTCACGATCGTTGTAGGCCACTGCCGGGGACCATTGAGGACCTGCTCCAGTTCCAATGGAGATGTTAGGTCCAATCTGCTGACCATCGGTGCCAATCCGTTGACCATACACGTTATGATGTGAAGATGGTTTGCTTTGCCATACTGCCAGATACTCATTCTGTGCACTGTTGTAAGCCAAACTAACCCCCGGGTAAGTCGAACTCATTGATCCAGTAGCAAGTGTTACCGGATCGGTGTCAGGTAGGCCATCACTACTCAGGCGGCGGACGTAACTGTTGTAATCCGTCCCATTCTCTGTTTGGGACCAGGCGACCAAGTATTCGCCTGTCTGGCTATTGACGGCTACAGCCACCTCGGCATCTGCGGTGTACGGGTCTGTGACGGAAACCGAGATGACTGGGCTTGCAAGGCTGCCATCACGCAAAACACGTCTGGCATATACACCGTGCGGTGATTCTGTTCGGGTCCATACGGCAAGATATTCTTCGGTCACGCTGTTGAAAATCACTTCTGGTCGTGTCTCATGGCTCTCTTCTTGGGCAATGACGGAAGCAGTTGTAACTGAAATCCCATCTGCGTTGATGATCTTACCGTAGATGTCCCAACGTCCAGGATATCCTTCGCGTCTCAGATCGCGCCAGACAACCAGGTATTCGTTGTCCTTCCCGTTGTAAGCGACCTTAGGGCGCTGCTGTTGTTCCCCGGTAACTTCAATGGCAAGATCACCCGTCAGAAATGGATCTACAAACACGGGATAGGCAGCCGTGGCAAGCCAATTGGCGGAGATCAGAATGTGGACTTCTTCACCATGTAGCTGAAGTTCTGGAAGGTAGGTGCGACCATAGGCGTCGTACACCAGGGGGACACTATAACGGAAGATCGGTTCCTGCGTCTCGTCCACGGCCCAAACTTCGGCCCCAGACGCTTGTTTCAGGGTCAGTCCAGGAGCACTCAATTGAACGATGATATCCAGGGTTCCTTTCTGTTCTGGTCGTTCCTGTAGAATCAATAACTGCTCCACGCCTTTGCCCATGGCGATATGCGTTTCTTCTATGATCCCAGGCCGTGTGTACTCTACGTGCCCGGCTTTGTCCAGGGTGGGCGAGACGCTTGGCGCCCTTTGGAACTCAGAGTGTTCTTTGGATTGCATACCCTTTAATTGCACCGTTATACTATCCTGCGAGATATTCTTGGGGACGTCCGCCAGGGTGAAGAACAGACCGTTGGCATTCCATTGTGCACGATAGGCCTCGTTCTGAACTTCAACCGTTCCGTCGTGAAGGAGCACAGGCCGATTTACCGTCCCTGACTCTGTTAGGAGATCCGTTTGCATGATGCCCGCTGTATCGAGAATCTTCAGGTCAGGACGTCCGGCGCGCTCGGTTAGCGTTGGAGCGTTGCTCGATGCTGGCAGAGGAGGGTTCTGCGGCTCGCCAAGCGTCGTGACCGGCGCCCAGCTCTCGCCGAGGAAGAACGTCTCATAAACATTCCCGACGTAAAGGGTTGTGCCCAGGTCCGTCACCTGCGCCACGCGCGCGCCGTCGCCGTCGTAGGCGAAGCGCGTGACGGTCTCGGTGAGGCCGGTGGTGCGCGTGACCGCCACCAGGCGGTTCTCCACGTCGAAGGCCTGATGGTAGGTCACGCCGTCCTCCACCCGCCGGGTCATGTTACCGTTGGCATCGTAGGTGAACGTGTCCGCGCCGGCCGCCGTCACGGCATGCGGCTGCGCGTGGGCGTAGCCATTTCCGTTATATGCATAGACCTCGCCGTCGCGCGCAAGGAGGTTGCCGAGGGCGTCGTAGTCGTAGGTGTGACTGTAGCCGCCTGCGGCCTCGGCACCCGTGGCGTTGGCTTCGATCAGCCGGTCGAGCGCGTCGTAGGTGAAGGTGAGCGTCTGTGTGCCGTCCGACGTGGGCGCCTGGGCATCTGCGATGGACGTGACGTTGCCCACGTCGTCGTAGCCGTAGGCAAGATCGAAGTGCGTGGCGCCGCCGTCCTCCTGCACCCGGATGCGCTCCAGACGGTGGTTACCGGCGGCGTCGAAGTAGTCGTAGTGGGTGGTCAGGTCGTTGCCCAGGTCGAGCGCTTCGAGCTGGCCCAGTGCGTTGTACGTCGTCCCCTTGACGTAGGCGTCGGCCCCGGTGAGCGTCGCCGGCTGGCCCGCCACGTTGTAGGTCTGCGCGACGACCTCGCCGTCGGGGTAGGTCAGGGTGGTCACGCGATCCATGGCGTCATGCGTGTAGCGTGTGGTGTAGGTGCCCAACCCCTCGAAGGTGCGCCGCTCCTCGGTCACCCGCCCGCGTCGGTCGTAATGGTAGGTCGCCGTGCCGCCGGGGTAGGTCATGCCTGTCCGCTGCCCGCGCCCGTACTGGCCCGCGTCGGGGATGAAGGTGTCGTAGATGTAGGTCACGTCGAAGGCGTCACATCTCACCTCCTCCGGCGCGCCATCGGGGTAATAGCACTTGCCCCGCAGCCGGTTGAGGCCGTCGTAGGCGAAGGCGATGACCTGGCCCTTGGCGTCCTCCTGGCGGATCAGGTTGCCGGCGGCGTCGTAGCGGTAGGCCCACTGCCCCATATCCGGGTCGCTCATAGACGTCTTGCGGCCCAGACTGTCATAGTGCATGGTGGTCTCGTTACCGGCGGTGTCCGTTACCTGGGTCAGGTTGCCCAACACGTCGTAGGTGTAGCGCGTGCGCGTTTCCCCGGCCCAGTTCGGCCATGTCGACGTGTACTCGGAGACCATCTCAACCCGCCCAAAGGCGTCGAAGCTCTTGCGGACAAAGTGCTGGTTGGCGTCGATCTCGATCACCGCCACCCGACCGCCGTTGTCGAAATCGGGGTCCTGTTCGTTGTGAGCGATGTGGTGGATATAGTCGGTGGTTGTGCCGTCCGGGTGGGTCACCTGCGTCACCCGTCCCAGAGCATCGTAGGCCGTCTCGGTGAAGGGGCCGGTCGGCGCCGTGCGCCCCGTGCCGCCCTCGAGGCGCGGCAGATAGCTGCGCTCCTCCCGACCCAGCGCGTCGTAGGCGGTGCTGCTCACCCGCCACTGCCCGTCCGGCGCCTCGGCGCGCGCCTGGATGACGTTCGCCCGCCCGTCGTAGTAGGTGTAGGTGTCGAGCGTCTCGGCCTTGCCGTGCACCTCCCGCTGCCGCGTCCGCATCCAGAAGCCGGGGCCGTCGTGATAGGCATAGGTCGCCGAGGGGAAGGTTGGGGAATCGCCCGGGCCCACCACGGTCGTCAGCCGCCCAAAGCCGTCGTAGCCGTAGCGCGTCGCCGTCGCCGGGCCGTTAGGGCCGTAGGTGCGGCAGGCCGCGCCGTCGTAGAAACCGTCCGCCAGACACTCACCGGCGTCGTTGATGCCGTAGTATTGGGTGACGCTGCACAGCGGCTGCGCTCCGTCCTGGGCCTGAATGCACATCCGGATGGGATAGCGGCCCTGCGTGTACTGCTGCGTCCGCGTATAGCCGCGCGCGTTGACCGTCTGGATGGGATTGCCGCTCTCATCGTACCAGTGCTCGGTGCCGATGTAGACACCGTCCTCGGGGGCGTCCCCCGGCTTACCAAGCCACTGCTCCGCGCGGACCAGCGCGCCCTGCACCGGCAGGGCGTCCAGGGAGCGCACGTCGCCCTGGGCGTCACGGTCGTAGTAGCTGCGCGACTGTCTGAGCAACACGCCGTCGACGTCACCCGCGTAGGTGCGGGTCTCCTTGGGCAGGCTGACCAGCCACGTTTCCGGCGCGTCGTTGATGGCGTACGCCGTCGTCGTGGTGCGATAGGGCGCCGGCACCTCGACGTCGGCGTACGCCCGCTTGGCGACCACGTGCCCGTAGTCGTCGTACGCGTAGGTGACCCGGCTGCTCGTCGAGCCGTCGTCGTCGTACCGGTAGACGTCGACGGCGTTCACCACGGCGGCCGTCGTCACGTCGCCGAAGTAGCCGCCCAACTGGGCCCAGTGCGTGTTCTTCCTCTGCAAGGTCCGCCCGTCGGGCGCCAGCGTCGTCACCCGGTACTCTCGCCCCTGGGCCCACTTCGCGTCCTTGTCGTTATGGAAGCGGTACACCTCCTGGAAGAGGAAGGTGCCGTCGTAGTCGTACCGTTTGACCGTCACCCGACCGTAGCCCTTGATCACGTAATCCTTCTCGCGGGGCTGCTCGTAGATGTAGCGCGTCTGGGCCGTCTGCCCGGCGTGCGCTACGGTATCGGTGATCTCCTTTCGCGTCACGTGATAATTATAGACGGCGTAATCGTTGCAGCCGGGCCAGGACCCCCAATCTTCGTGCGGCGCGGTTGCGTAGTGAAAGGCCACCCGCCCGCCGTAGCCGCTGTTGTACGTCTGCATGCGGGGATAGGCAAAGGTGGCGACTTTGTGCGGCGGCGCTGCGGGATCCGGACACCAGGGCTTGTTCTCCAGATAGCGATAGGAGAACGTGACCGCCGGTAGTACGTTGCCCCAGCGATCCTCCTCCTGAACGGACGTCAGCTGCCGCCCGCTGCTACCCCCATACGTGAAGTTGTAACGGCGCAGCACGTGCCCGTGGTCCACGACCCGGACGGTCTGCAGATGCCCCGGATTCCCAAAGATCATCCACTCATAAGGCGGCGCAGCACTTCCCGCGCTGTCAAAGTAGATCGCCGTCGTGCCGCCGTTGTACTTAATCCACTGCAAATTGCTGACCACATCCCGGTGGTCCCAGTTCAATTCCTGATAGCGGAGAGTCATGGTATTGCCGTGTACGTCCTCCGCCCGGTGCAGGCGCCAACGATAGACGCCTTTGCGCTGGACCGGGCCGAACGGCAATCCATTGTCCGGGACGTTGTAGACGAGGTGCAGGACCTGCTCCGAGTCATGCGTGGTGCCCAGCTCGTACCGGGTGCCGTCCGGCCCCACCACTAACCAGTACCAATCCAGCGCGTTGCTCGTGCAGCCGGTCTTTAACTCCAGGTAGAGCGCCGGGGCGTCCTTGGCGAAGTAGCGTCCGGGTTGTCCTGCGTCCTGCCCGTCGGCGGGCGACAGTTTGTAGCTCACGCCGTTGAGGAGCAGGCGGTATCGGGTGCCGAGATTGAGCCAGTAGTCGGGATTACCCGCCCACTGGAGATTCACTTTGTCCCGCACGATCTCCATCGTGTCCAGCGACCAGCCCGCCCCAACCCAGAAGTGCTTCCAGCCCAGCAGTCCGTCGAGCGATTTGCTGTTGTAGGAAAGCCGCAGATCTGGCTGCAGCCCACCCCGGCCCGGCGGCACCGCAAGGGGATAGTTGTAGGTCGCGCTGCCGGTGTAGAGCGCCACGTCGGGCAGATCGAAACTCGGTTCCCACTGCGAGACGTGGGTGACGCCCACCTGCCAGTCACTGAAGTGCGTCACGGTGCCGACTACCCGCTGGGTCTCTGAGTCGTAGGTCACGTCCGGCACGCCTCGCCAGAAGGGGCCACCGGGGCGCTCGCGGTAGCCGAGGTAGAAGCGCTGGCTCACGGTCATCTCCGGGACCTCTACCAGCCCGGCGATGCGACTGCTGACCGTCACCGGCTTCGCAAAGCGCAGATCCGGCTCCAGGGTGAAGCGCACCAGCGCCCCGGCCTCCGCCGGTGCCAACGTCTGGGTGGGATAAGTGGTCAATGTCACAACCTGGGTGGTGGTCACGGCGCCCGGCGGTGCCGTAATCTCGATTCGCCCGTCGTTCGACGTCACGTGACCGCCCTCCGGCGTCAGGACGCCTCGCTGTGCCTTCCCCACCTGCAGTTCCACGGGCGCCGTCAGCACCACCGGCTCCGCCCGGCCTGGGTCGCTCACCGTCAGCGTTGCCGTGTGGGCCAAGGTGATCGGCAACTCCACGTCCTGGCGTATGCGGGTA
Organism: Anaerolineae bacterium; assembly: GCA_034437255.1. GTDB lineage: Bacteria > Chloroflexota > Anaerolineae > B4-G1 > SLSP01 > G713. Next base: position 1,015 of record DAOTUH010000137.1, on the reverse strand, counting down.
TATACGGTCAGCCGGTGGCCCTCGCCCGCCGCCAGGTCCGGCAATTGCCAGCGGAGGGTTCCGGTCTCGGGATCGTGGTGCGCGTCCGGGGCATTGAGCAGGGCCAGGTCCTCAGGCAGCGTCTCCCTCACCGCGCCCGCCTGCCACGTGGTCCCGGCCGGCGCGGTGATAAGCAGAGTGTAGGTCACCGGCATGCCCGGTTTCCCCCAGACCGGGGAGACGGTGTGCTGGAAATTCTCCGTGAAGTCTGGTTCCTGAGTGCGGCCCATGATCAAAGGAAGGTAGAGGGTCGTTTTTGTGTCAGACGTCGGCGCCGAGGATACCGGAGTTGAAACGGCCCTGGGCGCTTGACGAATATCCGGGGCTTGAGGCTCAACCTGTTCTGTGATCGGCGCTGCCTGTGCTGGCGCAGGCCAAGGTGTCCCGGTCACTAACACCGCGATCACAACTCCCACCCGCAGTAGATTTGCCATTGTTCCCCCCCTCAGGTCTGCTGGCAATCTCAATATTGGGATGGCATCATCCTGCTATTCGTGCCTGAATAGCGGGTGATGCCAACTATCCTTTCCCTATATCCTTGGCGGTGAAGAGCGTTTTTGATTAATAATATGTGGCGCTATGAATGAAAGATTAAGAACGTCCCGCAAAGGCATAACAGAAAAACTTCTAGCTCTATAAAGTGCCGTATGCTCCGCTAAATAAGCTGAATGTTGAATCCAGACAAATTGTGAAGATTATACTAAAGATTACCCAACGTGTCAAGGATTCAATGAATGGTGAACTAGACGGGTTTTTTCTGTCCAATGATTGCCGGTTCTACGTCCCTAGCGTGTTGATAGCCGATTGTTAGGTGTTGGTTAGTTCGACAATGTTAACTTCCGCTGCACGGCGGTTACCATGGTCAGTAGACCATAGGTCTACGAAAACCACATGCTACGGCTGCAAAGTCGCTCCGGACGGATGCGTCCTGGATCTACGACCTTCGGCGACTGAAAGGTAATCCGCGTAGGCGGAT
>DAOTUH010000136.1:0-8835 GCA_034437255.1 Anaerolineae bacterium | reverse complement strand
GAGCGGCAGCTGGCGTACGCGACACCCGCTGGAGGCTTCGTCGTTCCCCTTGGCGTTGAGCGCCGTTCCACAAGCTTGATTATCTCCACCCGCGTGGGGTTGCCGATGACCGGAGTTAGACGTTGGCTTGAGTGCCGTATGTTCGTCCATCAGGATGGTCACCAGCCCATCAGCCCGTGGGGCGCGTGCCGCTGCGCACTGCCTACCCCTTCATTCTAGGCTTATACGTATTGTACCTCTAAACAGCTAGGCTTGCAAATCGCCTGGCCCTGTCCGCGCGCCTACCCTCGCCTCACTTGACAAATCGAGAAGACGCTTGATCCGGCAATGGACGAAATGCTCACCTTCACCCTGGCCACGATGTGGGACAACATCCGCCACATCAAGCGGCTGATGAAACGTTTGGACCGCCAGATCACCCAGATGATCGAGCCGGTTCCCAATCCCCTGATCACTGTCCCGGGCCTCGGGCCAGTCATCACCGCTGGTCTCCTGGCCGAGATCGTCGACATCTCTCGCTTCCCCGACCAGGCCCCGCTGGCCCAGTTCGCTGGCTTAACCTGGCATAAGCGCTCGTCCGGCAACTTTGTCTCCGAGAACACGCGCATGACCAAGATCGGCTCTGACCAGCTGCGGTACTACTTCATCCTCGGCGCCGACAGTCTGCGACGTCACAACTTGGAGTACAAGGCCTACTATTGGCGCAAGTATCAAAAAGTGACCAAACATCAGCATAAACGCGCCCTCGCTCTTACAGCTCGGAAACTCGTGCGTCTGGTGCATGCCCTGCTCACGAAGAACGTGCCTTACGTGAGGCCCCAGATGCCTAGTGCGGTGCCGCAGGAGGACGGCGAGTTGCAGTAGCGTCAGACGCGACGCTATCTCTTTAGTTGAATACATTACCGCTATCCGCAGATAAAAATGTAGTTCTGTTGGAATCTGTCAGGACGGCTTATGTTCGCCACATCCGCTACCAGAGCCTATTTTGATGTCAATGTGCTGTTAATTTCCTACTTGACTTTTTACCGCATGTCTTGCTACAAATATCCTAACTCTTCCAACCGTCTCATGATCTCCTCCTCTTCACCTAATGAATATTGACTTTTCTCCTTACCCAAAGAATCCAAGCGAACGGCTAAGTTTGAAACGTTCACAATGGCCCCTGAGACAAACGCTTCCTGCAGAATCCTGCCGTCCATATACTCAGGTACCGATCTTCCTAGAATGCTCAAGATAGTAGGAGCAAGATCAAGTAACTTACTGTTATGGAGTTGCACAGACGGCTTAACACCAGGACCCGATAGAATTAACACGCCTGCTGGACGATGAGTTCCCGTTAAAGGCAAAGCACTAAAGTCAAGCGTTTCTATCTCTTCGAAAACGGATACACCTGAAATATCATATCTTCCACGGCCCCAGTAACGATAATCCTCCCACTCTATGACTAGATCTGGTGCACGCTCAAGATACGGCCCTTGATACAGATCTTCACGCAGCCATACCTTACGCACAACAGACTGCCCCGTGTTGGGATCCACCATCTTGCTTAACAGCTCACCCACGTCTGCTCGCACCTCATTATATCTATGCCCAGGAGAGATTTGTCCTTCCGGCTCTCGACCAGCTAGATTGAGGTAGATGTTACCTCCCGCACCTAAAGCATACGCGGCTGTTTCAGACCAGTTGACTGTAGAAGAGAACATGGTTGACTCCATCTCCCCTTTCAGACGATCAAAGTATTTCATTCCAAGATTTCGGCGCACTACACTTCTTAGACAAGCAGGAGTATAACGACGATACGCACTCGCTACTGACTTGACAAGATTGACCCGCACTCGATCAAGGTAACGTTGTCCTGATTCTGAAAAACGAAGATAACCATTCTCAGCAAGCCAACGGTTGATATTGACCATGCGATGCAAAGGCCCTGCGCCATGGTCGGACATCACAAGCACCACCGTCTTGTCATCAAGACTCTGTACCAATGCCCCCATCGCATCATCCACATGACGATAAACATCCAAGATCGCGTCTTTGTAAAGAGAATGGCCTGTTTCCATGTAACGCCAGAAAGAATGCTGGACAAGGTCTGTAGCTATAAATACGACAGCAAAGAGGTCCCATGGCTCATGATTCATGAGGTATAGGGACAAGCGGCGTCGATAGTCAACCCCACGCTTTAAATCATCCAAATATCGTAACAACGGATCCTGTGCATGTGAATTATAATCAGGTGTGATGAAGTAGCCGTTGAACCGCTCATAGAGGTCCTTAGCAAAAGAAGATGGATATACAATGCGTTCATCTGCTGTTGGAGCAAAAAGCCCACTTACCAGAATACCGTTCACAGGAGGAGGAGGAAAAGTATAAGGAACATTCAGCGCAATCACGCGTCCACCAGTTTGCCCGATTATTTCAAAAATAGTAGGAGTGGCAATCATGGACGCGTTGGTAATCTCCAGCTTGTAGCTATCCGAACGACGACGAACAAAATCATATAAGCCATGCTTTCCTTGGTTGACTCCGGTCATGAAAGTAGTCCACGCAGGTGCAGTTATAGGTTGAATGGTCGACTTAAGTCGACCATAGGAGCCGTTTCTAATTAGCGAGGCCAAAGTTGGTAAGTGCCCTTCTTCTATCCAGGGTAGTATCAGGTCTAGTGTCGCTCCATCTAGCCCAATTACCATCACTCTATATTTTGACACTGTGCCTCCTTGCTGACCATCCGCCCGACATGATACAAAGTTGCAAGATCAGAAGCGCTAGAAGAAACTGTAACTCTAACAGGACAATCGACCCCGCTACTACCATCCCGATGGTAATGCAAAGGGGATTTCTATATTCTCAAAGTCCTGAGTCTTTCTACTGCCCACCGCTTTGGCCCACGCCGCCATCCTTGATAGCCCTTCTCGCAGAGGGGTTGGCTCAGCTAGATCGAAGTATGCTCTAGCCTTGTCCTGAGAAGCGATGGCGTGTTTGACCTCATTCCGCGCCGGGAGGTACACGATCTCACTGGACTCTCCCATTGCTTCACTAACCATTCTCGTCAGCTCATTGACCGTATAAGGTTGGTCTCCACCGATGTTAAACGTCTCCCCATAAGCCTTCGGATACTGTATCGATTTCGCAATTACTGGAGCAACATCGTCGATGTAAGAGAACGCGCGCGTTTGCTTGCCGTCACCAAAAACCGTAAGTGGTTTCCCTAACATTATTTGGTTCATAAAGATACCCACCACATTGCGATATTTGTCTCCTATGTTCTGATGTTCCCCATAAACATTATGAGGTCTGAAGACGATATAGTCGAGGTCGAACTGTTCACGTGCAGCGGCAAGATCTAGCTCCATCGCATACTTCGAAATCCCATAGGGGTCTTCAGGCCTCGGCACGAGATCCTCTGTCATGGGCAGTTGGTTTTTACCATACACGGCAATAGAAGAGGTGAATACAAAGCATTTCACGTCGAATAGAACGCTCAGATTGATGAGGTTGACAGAACCGAGAAAGTTGATGTTGTAATTGTAGATGCGGATGAAGTGGCTCAGGCCCTCAGCAGCATAGGCAGCCAGATGGAAAACATAGTCGAACCGAAGGTCCTCAAAGAGCGTTTGAAGGAGCTCGTAATCGGTCACCGAGCCCTCAATAAAAGGAACCCCTTCTGGGAGATTGTCCCTGAAACCCCCGCTCAGATCATCAAGCGCAAAAACATCGACTCCACCCCCCTGTAGGTACTTAACCACGTGGGAACCGATAAACCCGGCCGCACCAGTCACGAGCGCTTTAGCCATGTCATACCTCCAAACTGTACCTATTTCGAATGACGAATGTACTACCGAACTTGATTAAAGGCGTGTTAAGCACCTTTGAGCCCCACTTCACGTATCTCATCAACAGTCCTCGACCACGAAGAACTAGCATGATCATTAACACGAGCTGGCTGTTGTGATGACTGGGTTGAATTCTGAAAATGGGTGACTACCGATCTAGCTAACATGTCCACGTTCTCGGGTTCTACCAGCGTAACCCCGCCATCTTCCACACTATCCCCAAAATCGAAGGTTGTGATTACAGGAATGCCGAAAGCACTCGCGGTCTGAACCACAGCGCTCCCTGTCACAAATCGATAAGGCGCAACGAGTACATCCGCAGCCGAAAAATAGAGAGCCGCCTCCTCGTTCGTCACGTAACGATCGGTCACAACTGTACACTTATCCAAGCTTAACTGCTCGATGGCAGCCATATAAGGCTCTCTGTCGTCCCAAAATTCACCGACGACAAGCAACCAAGCCTCTTCTAGATGCTGCCGAATGACAGGCATCGCTGCTATAAGATCCATCAAGCCCTTGTACTCCCGGATAATCCCAAAGAAGAGGATAATCGGCTTCTCAAGAGGCAACCGTAATCGTTCACGCGCAAGAGGCTTCGAGACTCTGTACATGGAAAAGAGATCAAAGGGTGGTAAAGGGATCGTCGAGATCTCCGCTTGCGGCAGTAGAGAACGCAAGCGCTCCCTCTCGCTTGTGGAAGAGACGATGAAACGTTTACCCCATTGCAAAACCAGGAACGCCAGCCAACGGTCCCAAATACGGGGCTCATGGGGCAGAACATTGTGGCAAACGAACAGCACAGGGGACCGTAGATATAGGGAATTCAGCAGTGCCAAAGAGTACCAGACCGGTGCCCAGAAGGTTGTCCACCATTGCAGAACCAGAGCGTCCGGCGCAAACTGACGAATGCGCGCAAAGGTGCGCAACCAGGTGAAGGGGTTGAGCGAGTCAATCCAATATTGAGCATCTTCCACCGTCACTGGGGACTCACTAGGGTCCTTATCACTCTTCCCCGGAAAGAGCCATTGCGGATACTGGCGTTTGAAGGAAATCATCAACACTTCGTGACCACGTTCCCACAAAGCGCGACATAGCATGGTCGTGTAATGCGCAATGCCTCCACGATAGGGATAGACAGGCCCAATAAGTGCTATGCGCAAACAAACCTCTCTTAGAAGCAGATGTCTATGCGGCTACCCACATTCTCTTCACCAACGTGGTAACGGGGCTCAACTGCCCAACAACACGACCCCGGGGGCCGACACACGGCGCCAGATCACCCTGCTGCCGAATACGCCATGCAACGAACCGTCCGCGAAGCGGCGCCAAGGTACAACCTCGTAAGATACTACCAAACACCGACAGGATGTCAAAGATCATCAGGGCCGGAATCCAGTACCACAGGCGTCGAAAAGGGTAGTGCCTAAACAGTGTCAGCCATTTGTTACGGCCGAGGTAATACGCTTTTAGTCCGGAGAGACGCCCGCCAGTCGCCGAGTGAACGTGCACCACACGCGCTCTTGGCGCATAAAGACATCGCCAGCCCGCACGACGTGCACGCCACGCTAACTCAACGTCCTCATAATAAGCGAAGTACTGTTCATCGAAAAGACCGATCTCGTTTAGCATTTCCCGTCGGTAAAGAGCCGCTGCGGCTGAAGGCCCGAAGACCTCTTCGCAACCTTTGGGCTCATCTACTGCTGCTTCGCCCAGCCGACGATTCCAGGCTGTACCCAGGACGTCAACCTCAATCCCCGCCGAATCGAGAATATCGGGCCGATCATAAAACCGAATTTGCGAGGCGACCATGCCCACCTCAGGAGAAGTCTCCACGGCATCCACGAGGGCCTGAAGCCATCCCGGCTCCGGGACTGTATCGTTGTTTAAGGTCACGACGTAATCACCGTCTGTGTTTCTAATACCTTGATTATTTGCCAAAGCAAATCCAACGTTCGTAGGATTTCGCAGAATGTGAACCTCTGGGTAGTGTTCTCGAATCCAAGTAACGGTTCCGTCGGACGAGCCGTTGTCCACAACCACAACTTCAAACCGTGGATAGTCCTGAGCCAGCACAGCGGGCAAGCATTCACGCAGATAGTCTAATCCATTCCAAGTTGCGATGATGATGGTCACAAAGTCGCCCATACGATCAGTCCACAGAGACGCGAATTTCATCAATAAGCACACCCAACTCCCGCTCATCAGCACCGAAACCGTGTTGCGCAGGAATCCAGGATGTACTAACAATACCCAGCAACGAGTCAGCGCCGGCCCCCACAGTGACCGGAACCTGGAACTCGATGTCCACAAACTCACCAGCCGTAACTGTTGTCTGTCCTTGCGGCACGCCGTCCCAGATCCAAGTCACCGTTCGCGAGTCGGAAGGTTGCCCTACGATCGCTCCTAGCGTCACCGAGACGGTAATGTACGCGTCTTCGCCGACATCCAGGCAAGGGAGATCCAGCTGCGCCGTCCCATCCGTCCAACGTACGGAACGGCTATCCACGATTTCATCTCCGTAGAATCCCTCCCCAAGCCACCACCGGTCAAATCCTCCCACGTCCAAGTCATAGTAGGAGACACAGACTTCGCTACCAACTTCAAGGGGGCGGTAGAACTCCAACCGCGTTCGCTGAGTAAATCTTTGGGTGGGAAAGTGCCAATAACTGGTTTCGAGACGTTCATAAGCAAAATCCGCGGCGAACGCCGGTTCCAACGTTAAACTCTCAGGGAGCGCACCAACAACGCGAGGCCCCAACACCCAGTACACACTGCGACCTTCCTCTTGCCAATCCCGAATCAACCGCATAAGCGGCTCGTCCTCAACTCGAGACTCCTGAAGATCAAAGGCGGTGAACCCATGTACATACTGCAACGGAGTACCAAAGGTACTACCGGACCCTACCGGAACATCGTCTTCGAATAACAGAATGGATTCGGGCTCCAGCTGCTCGGCTGTTCGCTCCAACTGCGCCACTACGCCTTTGTATTCCACCAGGGTCCAAATAGCGCGCCCGTTATACAACAACCAAAGGGAGAGAAGAAGTCCTAGCACTACGGCACCACGCCGTCCCCAGATAGATTGCTGCCAGATTCCGTACAAGAAATAAGCCATTCCAGCGGCGAAGAAAGGCACGACGATGGGAACGTACCTACGCATAGCGTAAACATGGTAGGGATTGTTCATGATGTTGTAGATATAGAGAACGGAAAAAAGCAATCCTATACTCAACAAAACCCAAATACGCTGTAGGGATTCGCACGCTATCATCCAGGCGATCCCGCCCACCCCCAACCAAATCCCCAGCGGGGAGAGATACCACCCGAGTTTCTGAAGATTGAGATGATTTTGCACAGGAAATGAAGAGTTAGCGTACCAATAAGAAGCCATCTTCGTCTCTCCGATCTGAGGCCAGACGAAATAGGCCAAGATAGCCAAACCGAGCACAATCACCACGGAACTCCAACGTAGTATACGGCATGATAAACCCCGCAAATGCAAGTGACCGCGAGATCTTAAGAGAACTAACGCCAACGCCAAGGGGATGACAAGCAACAGCCCCCACCAGAAGCGCGCGAGGAGTCGCTGGGCCATAGCCCAGACACTTCTGTAGATGTTCCATGTATAAGGAAAAGAGAGCAAGACAGCTTGAAGCACGGCCTGAATCAAAGTCACGCCAAAGGATATGAAAAGCCAGCCTTGTCCACGCAGGCGCTTGTTCAGCAGACTGAACAGGAACCAAAGGAGCGGCACTATCAGTAAAGGTAGGGCATCAATCCGCGTTAAAAAGACCTGTCCCAGGGCCAAACCGAACACCATCCCCCAGAGCGGTGTTTGCTTTTGTGTAAAACGGGTCAGCCCATAGGCACCAGTCCAGACAAGGAGCTGGGTCAGCGCCTCCGCTGTAGGATAACGGGCAAAGTAAATCTGCAAGGGCGTGATGAGGAGCAAAAAACCTCCTAATACGCCTACTTTCCACGTGAATAACTCTTTCAGCGCCAGGGTCAAGGCAATCACACCCAAAATCGCCCACAGCGGCGTGACGAATAGACTCGCTTCCAACCCCAGCAAAGCATGAACCAACGAGAGCCACAGCGGATGGAGGGGAAAAAACTGAGGAATCACGGTGCCAGTACTTACATCGTCCATGTAAAAGCCGGGCATCCGCAGATACGAGATGGCGGCCCCAGGAGAAGCGGTACGGAAGAGCGTGGACCATACTTCCTCAGGCAATGACTTGAGCAAAGGCTCCTCTAGCCAAAAAGCCCCCTGATCCGCCCACACTGCGCCCAGATTGACGTAGACGCCGGCATCTCCCCCGCCTAAGACAAATTCAAAGGGATGGAAATAAAGTAGCACACCGGCTACAAGCAACACTCCCAACCATACGTCAAAAGTCGAAATCCTTACCGGTGGAGGAGCGAGATGAAGTCCCAGTTTCCAATGGAAAAAGGTCATACATCCCCCAACCAGAAGCAGTCCTAGAGCCAAACGAAGTAACGTCAGAAGCCCCAACTGAAGAAGGAGCAGACCCAGCGGTCCGATAATCAAAGTGCCCAGCAACAAGGAAACAAATAACAATTCAGCCAGAGAGATAGGAACCGCTGCTTGATCTCTCCGATTGAGGAGTTGATAGAGAGGATACCCTAACAATAGGGAGAAGCAGGCCCAGCAAAGCAAAACCAACAATCCAGTGAAGATGTTTATAGGCATGGAATTCAAGAGCGGATTTTGAGGATACGCGCCGGATTACCTGCCGCGACGGCGCCATCGGGAAGATCATCTACAACCACCGCGTTGGCGCCGACTACGACGTCGTTACCAATCGTGACGCTGCCCACGACCTTCGATCCCACTCCCAGAAACACGTTGTCGCCGATCTTAGAACGTGTTTTAAAAGTTAAATTGTACATTTACATATAGATGGCAGGATTGCGAGCGAGTCGTTTAAGCATCACACACGTCATCGCCGCGTAGATCATGCTCTCGCTGGTCTCTGGCAAG
>DAOTUH010000135.1:0-47991 GCA_034437255.1 Anaerolineae bacterium | reverse complement strand
GGCAGATCCGCAAAGCCTCGGCGTTCCACACCGTGGGGATCTTCCAGCACCGCCCGCCAGACCGGGCCGTCTTCCGTTTCCACACGCCACAGACGCAGCAGGTACGCCAAATACGGCGATGACATGGATACATCACCTTTCATGACTAGCTCCTTGTCGCGGGATCGTGATCTTCGGCGAAAGCACTTCGCACCTCAGAAGACTCAACGGGCATCTTTTTGGTAGCAGCGTAGTTACTCTACCTGATGACCGTAGAGAGAACGTAGAGGCATTGAGAAGACGTCCCTTGTGTGTTATAGTAGGGAGAGAAATAGTATAAAATCAGTCAGACAGCGACGTTTTCATCTTCTCATGGACAAAGGCCATGACGAAATCACCGGTCAACCGATAGCTAGAAAGGCATAGATGGATAGGGAAATCAGGTTGTACTTGCTGGGGCCGTTTCGCGCCGAGCGTGCCGGGGAGCCCTTGACAGACTTCAAGTCCAACAAGGTCCGCGCGCTGCTGGCCTACTTGGCCGTCGAACGCCAGCAGCCGCATCATCGCGATGTACTGGCCGGTCTACTGTGGTCCCACTCGTCCAACTCCTCGGCGCTGGCCTTATTGCGCGACGCGCTCTCCAATCTTCGAACGCTCCTTGGCGACCGCACGGCCGAGACACCCTATATCGCGGTGATCCAGGATACGCTGCAGTTTCGGCTCCACGATGCAGGTTGGCTTGATATCGCCGCGTTCACGGCAGCGACCGTGTCCGACGCTGACACGAGCGGATTGGAGCACGCCGTGACGCTCTATCGCGGCGATTTTATGGACGGCTTCTCTTTGTCAAGGACGCCTGAATTCGAGGCGTGGGTGCTGCTGCAACGAGAAGCCTACCGGCGCACTCAACAACAAGCCTTGTATCGATTGACCACCCACCACCTACAAGCGGGCAACTATCTGTTGGCCCAGGCGACAGCCCGGCGCCAACTGGCACTCGATGCCTACGCTGAAAACGCGCACCGTCAACTATTGCGCGCGCTGGCGCTGGATGGACAGCGCAATCAGGCGCTGAGACACTATGGAACTTACCGCACGCTGTTGGATGAGGAGTTGGGCGTCGCACCGGATATCCGCACTACGGCTCTTTACCAACGCATACGCGACCACCGGCTGACCGCATCGCGGGGCCAACGACTCGTTGCTGTTCGTGCTTCAGGCGACAATGATACCGATGATCTTCTTTTCGTGGGGCGCGAAGCGGAACTGGCCCGCATGGAAGAGAGGTTGCGACAAGCGCAACGTGGGCAAGGGCAGGTGCTTCTCATTTCCGGTGAGGCCGGCAGCGGCAAGACACTCCTGATCCAAGCCTTTGTACGCCGTTATGTCGCTACTGCACCCGGAACTGTCGCTGTCTGGGGGGCAAGCAACGCTCAGGTAGGTGACGGCGATCCCTATCTCCCGTTCCGCGAGATGCTGCGCCTGCTGACCGGCGACTTCGACGTGCCAACGTTGCGCGACAGCCTGACGCCCGCGCTGGCGCAGCAGCTGGAAGCGCTGACGCCCATGGTTACCGCTGCCCTGAAGCGCTTTGGGCCAGATCTACGAGGCGGACTCCTGCCGACCGATAGGAAACTGACGCCGCCCCATGAGGACGTCGCACGCATGCCACCGCTACCGGCAGCCCTCTGTGATCAAGCCGCGCGCGTCTTTCGCACCCTGGCGCAGCACTGCACCCTGGTACTGATACTTGAGGATCTACATTGGGCCGACAGGAGCACGCTCAATCTGTTGGCCTATCTCGGACGGCGGCTACAAGACAGCCGCATTCTGCTTATCGGTAGTTATCGGCCTTCCGGCGCTTCGCCTGCATGGATCGAGGTCATTCAGGAATTGCGGCGGCGTCAGGGTGATATCACCCTGAACCTGGACGACGTCGCCGGACGCGTCTTTGTCGATGCTTTTTTGGACAGCCAGCCCAACGCGCTAGGTCCGGCTTTCCGCAAGAATCTCTATCGGCAAACGAATGGTCACGCCCTCTTTACCGTGGCGCTGATCCAGCAACTGCAAGCAGAGGGTGTTTTGACGCGCAACGCAGCCGGGGAATGGGTTACGGCAGAGGACTTAGACTGGCACTACGTGCCGCCCCGGGTAGAAGCTGTCATCGCCACACGGGTAACACAACTACCAGAAGATCTGCAGGAACTACTAACGGTGGCAAGCGTCGAGGGCGAGACCTTCACCGCCGAGGTGCTCGCGCAGGCGCTGGGCCGCACCACCGACACCGTCCAGTGGGCGCTGAGTGGGCCGTTACAGACATGCCAGCTGATCAACGCGCAAGGTCTGGAGCGCATTCGGGATCGACGCGTCGCGCGCTATCGTTTCCGACACATTCTCTTCCAGCAGTATCTCTACGATCAGCTCGATCCGATCCAACGCGCCCGGCATCACGAAGCGGTGGGGCTGGCGCTGGAAAGCCTCTACGGCGATCAGCCGGATGCGGCCACGCGATTGGCCTACCACTTCGAGGCGTCTGGGCTGTTGGAAAAGGCAGCAACGTACCTGGCGCGAGCCGGGGCGCACGCCTACCATCTCTCGGCACCGGCAGAGGCTATCCGGCTCTACCGGCGCGGTCTTGCGCTGCTGGCGCAGCTGCCTGCATCCGAAGCGCGAGACAGGCTGGAGTTGAATTTACAGATGGGATTGGATATGCCTTTGTTCGCTGATCGGGGCTGGGGCGCCCCCGAGCGGGCCGCTGCGTTGGAACGCGCCTATGAGTTGGCCCGTCGCCTCGACGCAACGCAGCGGCTGGTACTCATCTTGCGGGCCCTGGCTGACGTGCACACGGCCCAAGCTAAGCATCAACAGTCACTGGTATATGCCCAACAGATGTCGGCGCTGAGCCAGCAGATCCATGATCCTACGCACGAGATTCTGAGCTACCGCATGCAGGGGATCTCACATCTGTTCCTGGGCCATTACCAAGACGCCCATGGCCATTTCGAGAAAGGCATCCACTACTATACCGAGCTGAGAGAAACCCTCTCCGACCCAGCGGATCTTCCACCTATTGAAGAGACAGCTTTCCTGTGGGGTTGGCTCCCGACGATCCTCTTTGTGCTCGGCTACCCCGACCAAGCCAGAAAGTGCAGCCGCAAAGCGTTGGATCACATCCCGGACAAGGGGCACGTCCACGTGCAGGCCAAGATGCTGACCGTGGCGGGTTTAGTCTTCCACGCCACCGTTGGCCAGCCTGATATCGTCCTTCGTTACGCCAATGAGTTGGAGACGTTGGCTGTGGATTATCACCTACCTGCATTCAAGGGCTGGGCAGTCTTCTACCAGGGCTGGGGGCGGTTTTCACAAGGGCAAGCAGAGGATGGATTGACCAAGATGGTTGCGGGATGGAAGCAGCTTCGAGCCACGGGCACCGAAGCCACCCTGGTGCAGCTCGACACGCTGCTGATCGAGGCGTATGCTGACGCCGGAAAGACTCAACGTAGCGCCGACATCCTACGACAGGCGTTGCATCTGGCAGAGAATACAAACGCCAACTCATATCTGGCGGAGCTGTACCGGTTGCGAGGGAGGCTTTCTTTACAGGCTCCGGAAGAGGCCGAACCCTGGTTCTACAAAGCCATCGAGGTAGCACAAACGCAGGCAGCGAAACTATGGGAACTGCGAGCGACGATCAGATTGACGCAATTGTGGCAGACTCAGGGACGTGAAGCAGAGGCCCATGCGCGGCTTTCTGAGATCTACGGATGGTTTACCGAAGGATTCGATGTGCCGGATTTGGTCGAAGCGAGAACCCTGCTGGCAAATCTGGCTGAATAGACATGCGCATCGTTAAACCGAAATCGAAATTACGTCACAGGACTGTATACCAGCTACCGTCTGATAATCCTCACTTGGATTCAACACGTAAGTGCAAGAACGGTCAGCCGGAAGGCTTCGGTAGAGGACTTCCCATGGTACTGGGTCGTTGGACCAGGGCAGTGCTCGTATATCGAGCTTTGAAATTCAGATGCGATCACCTTGGCTTGTGCTAAATTGGGCGAAAAGACAGCGGTAAAATGTGGAGGAGATCCTCTACCGAGATGAGTTTGAAGGGCAGACAGGGGAGGCGTTGGTGCATGCGCTGCGTCGCACCCACGTCGGGCGCAACGTGCGCGTTCCTACGGAGATGGGGTCTCGTCTCTACATCAACCTAGACAACGGCGCGAGCACACCCCCTTTTGAGCCCATCTGGGAGGTGGTGCGCCGCACCTGGCAACAGCCGCCGGAGGTGCAGCAAGCCCTCGTCCGCGAGATGGAGATGATCTGCCGGGAGTTCTTAGGCGCGCCGCGCGAGACCTACGACCTCATCTTCACCGCCAACACCACCGAGACGCTGAACCTCGTCGCCCGGCACCTCGATCTTGACAACGAACCGGGGACGAAGGCCGTGGTGGTTAACACGCTGCTGGAGCACCACTCCAACGAGCTGCCCTGGCGCCAGCGACAGGACCTTGCGTTGATACGCGTTGACGTGGACGGGGAGGGCTTCATTGACCTGGAGGATCTCCTCCGGGCCTACAATGTGGAGCACGCTCATGGCGACGTACGTATTCGCCTGGTCGCCGTCTGCGGGGCCTCCAACGTCTTGGGCACTTTCAACGACCTCGGTGCGCTCGGGCGGCTGGCCCATCGCTATGGTGCACTCTTGCTGGTGGACGCGGCCCAGCTGGTCGCTCACCGCCCCGCCGACATGGTTGGCGCGTCCATCGACATCCTCGCCTTGTCCGCGCACAAAGTCTGCGCGCCCTTCGGCAGCGGCGCCCTCCTCATCCGCCAGGGGCTGCTGGATCTTGCGCCGGAGGCAGGGGAGCGGGTCCGGGCCTCGGGTGAGACCAACGTTGTGGGAATCGCGGCACTCGGCAAGGCCCTCGACCTGCTGCGCCGCATCGGGCTGAACGTTGTGGAGGCGGAGGAACGAAGACTTACGGCGCATCTCCTGGCAGGACTGGCTACTATTCCCGGCCTCCGAATTTACGGCGTGCAGGAGCCCCGCGTGCCATGCCTCGAACGCAAGGGCCCGGTCGTTGTCTTTAGCACTGACAGCCACGCGCCTGGCCGAACGAGGCGGCATCGGCGTGCGCAACGGCTGCTTCTGCGCCCACCTGTTGACCAAGCGGCTCATGCGCATCCACCCTCTACGGGAGTTCGCCGCCCAGGTGGGCCTCTACGTCCTGCCCCCTGTGTTCGGCCCGGAAGGGACCCAGCAGATATAGTCTAACCGGCACATCCATGGACGTCCCCCTCCTGCGTGATTTCTGCAGATTACACAAATTCTCACAGATTTTTAATTAGCCGCACTGAAAAAAGGTGCAGCCAAAGAGAAACATGGGCTATAGGAGTACCTGTTTCTCTACTGGTATCCGTTTAGTTCTGAGGTGCGACGCACTTTCGCCGAAGTTCACAAACCTGGGACTCCTAAACCCTGTTCGGAGAACTATGTAGCACGGTGTGTTTCGATCTGTAAGTGCGTTGCACCTGAACATTCACAAACCTAAACGGTTACCTCTACTGAAAAGGCTTTTTTCAGTAGAGCCTTGACTTCACTGAAATAACCATCAACCTCACGCAAAGGCGCCAAGAACGCAAAGAAAATTCATAAGATGGTAAATTTTATTGATCTAGGCTGGCTTTGCTATTCAGAAAAGTAAGGGCAAATTTAAAAATCTTGGCGACTGTCCGACCTTTGGTCGGCGGCGTCTTCGCGTGAGTCACAACCTTTTTTCAGGTGAGTCAACAGATACCTTTTGTAGACAATCTTCGTGGTTTTGCAACAGATCATCTGAGCCCTGGAGTCGCGTGCCCGCCACCAGGCCCTGCTCTGGGCCGACGTAGGCATACGCCATATCCGGCGTGTTGTGCGCCAGCCCGATGTTCCCCGCACGGTCGATCAGAATCACACCGCCGTAGCCGGACACCCGTTCCTCCAGCAAGCGAATGGTCGCGGCGGCGGCGCGCGGCGCGTCGTAGCCGCGCGCCAGGAAATCGCAGGCCGTCTTACTGGTCAGGATGCGCATCAAGCGCTCGCCCCAGCCGGTGGCTGCGGCGGCACCAGTCACGTTGTCCGCGTAGGCTCCGCATCCGACCAGCGGCGAATCTCCTACCCGGCCAGGACGCTTATTCGGTGTCCCGCCCGTGGACGTGGCGACGGCCAAGTCACCGTGACGATCTAGGGCCACCGCACCGACAGTGTCGCCCAGCGCCTTCATCTCGGGCGGCAGCCACGTCTCGGCAGCATCGGGATCCTCAAAACGGCCCAGCAGATCGGACTCATCACAGAGCGGCATCCCCAGCTCCTGCGCCAGCGACATCGCGCCTGGGCCGACAACAAAATTGTGCTCGGGCAACGCCATCACCTTGCGCGCCAGCGTGATGGGATGTCGAACCCGCTGCACCGCCGCCACCGCGCCCAGATCGAGCGTGCGCCCGTCCATGATAATGGCATCCATCTCCACGTGACCGGCGCGGTTAAGATAGCTCCCGCGCCCCGCGTCCAGCAGCGGATTATCCTCCAGAATCCGCACCGCCGCCTCCACAGCCTCCAGCGCGGAGCGTTCTTCTTGTAACAGCATCCAGCCGACCTGCAAGGCTGCGCGACAGCCTTCGGCATACGCGGCGCGCAAATGATCGGGGATGTACCATGCTCCTCCATGTACGACCATCACCGGTTGATTCAAGTTGACCTCCTTCATAGCATGAGCTATGCTCATTCTGCCTTTGTCGCTGCGTGGTGTCCACTGCAGAAAGGGGTTTTCACCATCGCTACTTATCACGTTGGCCCATTCCTCAAGGCAGGAGCATGATCATTCCCGAATGGTTTTTGCTATTCCATGATAGGATCTCAAAGCAAATCGTCCAGCGAAAACATCCTCCAATGCCCTAGAGTCTGCTTAGACGTGAACAAGCCAAACGAAGCCGGGGGTTGATACACGCGTTAAACGTGACAGCGGGCCATCTAATGCATCTGGGTCACCCCACAACTGCTTCGTTTGCCCATGCTGAATATCACTTGACTGCACTGAAATAACCATCAACCTCACGCAAAGGCGCCAAGAACGCAAAGGAAATTCATAAGATGATAAATTTTATTGATCTAGGCTGGCTTTACTATTCAGAAAAGTAAGGGCAAATTTAAAAATCTCGGCGACTGTCCGACCTATGGTCGGCGGCGTCTTCGCGTGAGGCACAACCTTTTTTCAGTGGAGTCAAGATGTGGTATTTGATGAGGATCGTGTGCCCCAGGTTATGGCAACGCTGCGCAATGCTGTGATCAGCCTGATGTGCGCTTGCGGGATTCAGGGGTTCACTCGGGCTCGCCGCCGCTTCGCGACATGACCAGATGAAGCAATTTCTTTGCTCGGCATGCCTGCTTGAGAATGACAAAGCCCCAGGTTGTTGGTAACCGTTCAGGTTTGTGAGCGTCCAGGTGCAACGCACTTATGGATCGAAACACACCGCGCTACAAAGTTCTCCGAGCATGGTTTAGGAGTCCCCGGCTCGTGAACGTCGGCGAAAGTGCGTCGCACCTCAGAAGACTAAACAGATACAGAATAATTTCCCATCGCCAGCAGCGCGTGGTTTGTCTCGTGATTGCCGTGCGTTTATTCCTCGCGCGGGCGGAGATGGGGATAGAGCAGCACCTCCCGGATGCTGTGACGGTCGGTGAAGAGCATGGCCAGGCGGTCGATGCCCAGGCCGAATCCGCCGTTGGGGGGCATGCCGTACTGCATGGCCCGCAGGTAATCCTCGTCCATGGGTTGCGCTTCTTCGTCACCGGCTTCGTAGGCGCGTCCCTGCTGCTGGAAGCGTGTTTCCTGCTCGAAGGGATCGTTGAGCTCGGTGAAGGCGTTGCCCATTTCTAGCCCCCCGATAAAGAGCTCGAAGCGTTCCACGTGGGTGGGATCATCAGGCTTCTGCTTGGCGAGAGGCGAGATCTCTACCGGGTAATCGTGCACAAAGGTCGGTTGGATGAGCGCCGGTTCGACTTCGGAGAGCAGATTGTCCACCAGGTGGCCCCACGTCGCGTCGTCGGTCGCGTGATAGCCCCGGCGCCGCATTTCTCCTCGCAGGGTCTCCGCGTCGGGAAAATCGATGTAATCGATGGCGGTGCCTTCGCGGATCACCTCGCGCAGCGAAATTCGCCGCCACGGCGGGCGCAGATCGATGTCGTGGTCTTGGTAGGTGAATTGGGTGCTTCCCAACACCGCCTCGGCTGTGCTGGAGAGCAGCTGCTCTACGGTTTCCATGATGCCGTAGAGATCGGTATACGCGCAGTAGAATTCCAGTTGGGTGAACTCCGGGTTGTGCTTATAGGAGACGCCCTCGTTGCGAAAATCTCGCCCAATCTCGTAGACCCGCTCGTACATCCCCACCAGGAGCCGCTTCAGGTAGAGCTCAAAAGAGATGCGAAGATAGAGCTCCTGCTTGAGCTGGTTGTGGTAGGTGGTGAAGGGGCGCGCCGCCGCGCCCCCGTAAATGGGCTGCAGGACGGGTGTTTCGACTTCTAGATAGCCGTGGTCATCAAGCCAGCGGCGCAGCGCGCTGATCAGGCGCGAACGGGTGCGGAAGATCTCTCGCACTTCTGGATTCGTCGCCAGATCGGCGTAGCGCTGGCGGTAGCGTTCCTCGACGTCGGAGAAGGCGCCGTAGCGCGTGACCTGGCCCGCTTCGTCCTCATATTCCTTGGGGATGGGCAGCGGCGTGATCGCTTTCGCCAGCATGCTGAGCTCAGTGACTTCGACGCTGATCTCTCCGGTGCGGGTGCGCATCAGGGGGCCGGTGGCTTCCACGAAGTCTCCCAGGTCGAAGGCTTGCTTGAACAACGCGTATTGTTCCTTGGCCATCACGTTGTGGCGCAGGAAGAGCTGGATCTTGCCCGTCGCATCTTCGATGTGCGCGAAGGAGATCTTCCCCATCACGCGGATGCTGACCAGGCGGCCGACGACCGTGACGGTGGGCGGCGGCGTTTCTTTCCACTCCGCTTGTTCCAGCGCCTCTCGGGCCTCTAGATTGGTATGCGTCCGTTGCGTGTGTCGCGGATAGGGCGTGACGCCAGCGTCACGAAGCATCTCCAGCTTGTCCACGCGCTGCTGTTCAAGATCGCTCAGTTCCATACTGTCTCCTTGTCGCTGCTTTGCTGTGTAGATCGCATAGAATGTGCCCATACACCAAAGATGTATGGGCACGCCGGGGCTGATAGAACCTCAATTGTTATGCGACCGCCAAAATCTCAAAGACAATATTTCCATCAGGGGCCTCGACCACGGCTTTGTCCCCTATTTGCTTGCCCAAAAGCGCCCGGCCCAGAGGGGATTCATTAGATATTTTCCCGTTCTTCGGCGATGCTTCGGCCGAGCCGACGACTTGATAGACTTCCGGGAACTCTGAACCTTCCTCGGTCACCGTGACCCGGCTGCCGATGGTTACAACTCCCTCTTCGGAGCCACCTTCGATAATGATGGCCTGACTCAGCTGACGCTGAATCGTCTGGATGCGTCCCTCGACGAAGGACTGCTCGCGTCGAGCATCTTCCAGCTCTGCGTTTTCGATCAGCTCTCCCTCCGCCAGGGCGTTATGTAGACGTTCGGCGATTTGTTTGCGCCGAACGTGCTTAAGATAGTCGAGCTCTTTTTCTAGCTCTTGGTATCCTTCTTTTGTGATGTAGATTGGGCGATGATCCATAAAAGTGTTTACCCCCGTCTCAACTGAATGCAAAAAAACCCGAGAGTGCACCCCCGCACTCACAGGCGAACAGATGTTACCATACATCTTGGTTTTTGTAAAGCTTGCTCAAGCCAGAACTTGGGGGCCTTATTAATCTCGCTTCCGGGTATCGTCAGATCCCCGCCAGAGGTCAAAGAACACTTTGTAAACGTGGATTTGGCAAGCCATTTTGAGTAAGCGTAGAGGTGTGGCGAGAATGGAAAGTCCTGAGCTAGAATCCAGCGAGAGCCCGGGAGAGCTTTCGCATCCATGGCTTGTGTCACGGCGCTAAAAATGGAGCCACTCGAAAGAAGCTAGCGTTCTATCAGACTTGATTTGATAAACAGCCCAAACGAGTACTTAAGTACGCTACCAGGGCCGTTGGCCGACCGTCCACCTGCGTGGACGGGATCTCGCAGCGACGTAGGTCGACGCCCGGCGCGACCTACAGCCATCGGGTCGTTGGGCCAGGGCAGTCGGGTTGCCACCGGCTGATAAGACGCCATGCACGTTCGTCAATTTACGCTTGACAAAACACTAGGAGGCTTTCACCGGCGGTCCATGTTCGTTGTCCTCATGGACAGGCGCTGGTTCTTCAAGACGTGATTCAGGCAAGGAGAAGGCAAAAGTGCTCCCTTCGCCGACGTCACTTTCGACCCAGATGTGCCCCTCGTGGGCTTCGATGATCTTGCGGGCGATATGCAGTCCCAGGCCCGATCCCAACGCTCGGTCCTCGCTGCCTGGCAGGCGTGAGAATCGTTGAAAAAGACGCGGCAGGTGTTTGGCCGGGATGCCAGGCCCCTCGTCTGTTACCGAGACAACTACACCGTTTTCGTCCAATTGATACCCCACCGTGATATCGGTGTGGGCGTCTGCGTATTTCACAGCGTTGGAAAGCAGATTCAAGAGCACTTGTTCCAGGCGCTCTGCGTCCGCACGGACCAAAGGCAAGGTATCGGGAGATTGGGCGATGATTTGCATGTCACGCTTGGCGGCTCGAGGTTGGATGACTGCTTTGGTCTGCTTCACGATGTCTGGAATCGAGCAAGGAGCAAACTTGAACACCATCCGCCCCGACTCAAACTGGGCCAGTTCCAGGAATTGATTCACCAACCTGCTCACCCGCTCTGTCTCGTGTTGAATGATGCCGGTGATGTGCTCACGGGTTTCAGCGTCGATCTGTGGATGTCTCAGGATCTCGGTGCTGGAGAGGATGGACGTCAGCGGCGTGCGGATTTCGTGGACGATCTCGGCGATCCAATCATTTTGTTGGAAGAGCCGGGCATTTTGTACGGCCACGGCGGCGATGCTGGCGAGGGTCTCCAACGTTTCCACATCTTTTGGTTGGAAAGGTCGTGGTTCGTCGTGAGTTAAGTTTTCCAAAGCGCCGATGGCCTTGTCCCCAAACACTAGGGGGACCACCACTATCGAGCGTATGTTGCTTGAAGCGTCGATGACATAGAGGCGGTCGTCTTTCCGGGCGTCATCAATGACGACGGATTGGTTATTCTGTACAGCCCAACCTGCCAGGCTGTTGTCTATGGGGACTTCTGCATTCTTTAGCTCAGTTACTTGAGGTCCACAGAACGCAGCAAAACGAAGGGTCTCCTTGTTCTCGAGCAGGAGAATTGAAGCGGCATCGCTATCGGTGAGTTCGCGTGCCGATTCAACGATGCGCAGCAGCAAAGAGCGCATGTTCAGCGTGGAATTCAGGTCGCGGCTGATATCAAGGAGTCGCTCCAAGGTGGCGACGTGTTGTTGTAGACTTTCTATGTCATCCATCGTCTTGGGAGTAGGATACGCTAGCTGATATGTATGATGAGCATCATACCGTTTTCAAGATATCTTCCACCAGCATCTTAACCTGCTGTGAGATCAGGCTCATCGATTGCATGGTGACAATGGGTCGGTTAGTAATCCAGCTTTCGTAGACTAGGTCGGGTGCCGGAGGGATACTCCCAAGTATATCGAAGCCGAGTTGCTCCTTGATAGTCTCACGTTTTATGGCAGAGGCGGAAGGAGCACGATATATGAGTTCTAACTTGATCTTATAGTTGCCGATGTTGAGCCTTTCGAGCTGTGCTAGCATGCCTTTCACAAGTTGCAGCGTGATGGGATTAGGTTCCATTGTGATCAAAATATAGGCTGCCCGTTGTAAAATGAGTTCTGTGGCTTGATCAATTCTAGGGGGCAAATCAAAAAGCACATAATCATTATTGCTTAAAACAAGAGAGAGCAGCCTTTCTACAAAATCTCCGGTTATGGGTGGTGCTATGCCGGCCGGTTTTGAAGAAGCTGGCAGAATGTACAGATTAGCACTATGCCGTATCAGTTGGGCATCTAATTTCTCAAGGGTAAGAGATGAAGATCCGTTCAATAACCCCTGTAATCCCCGCGTCGAGCTGCTGCCCAGCTGCAGGGCGATACTGCCTCCTCCTTCCCGCGACTCAACAACTAACGTCTTTTTTTTCTCTTGCTCCTCACTCAACGTGATGGCCGTGTTCAGCGCCAACGTACTGTTGCCTAAGCCTCCCTTTGCGGGCAGAAACGCAATGGCTTTGCCGCGTTCTGGTTCACTTGTCTGCTGCGCACTGCGTTTCAGCAGGGCTTCGACCCGTGAGAGCATCTCGGCGGGGTGGATCGGTTTGGTGAGATAATCGTCGCCACCAGCCTGGAAGCCGGCAATCTTGTTGGCAATGGCGCTCTTGGCCGTGAAGAAAAGGATAGGGGTTTCCTGGGTCTCTGGTTGGTCGCGCAGGTGTTGTGCGACCTCATAGCCGTCCATGTCCGGCATCATGATATCTAAAATGATCAGATCTGGTTTCGCCTTTGCCTCCGATATTTTTTGCAGCGCCTGTTCACCAGATGACGCAGCCTGGATTTGGTAACCTTTTCGTTCCAGCATAAGGCCAACCAGTTGCAGCGCTTCCAAATCGTCATCCACAATAAAAATTCGCTTGGTCATGCTTCCGCTATGTCCTTTTGTGCTACTCGTAATTATTTTAGTTGATTATGACTGTCGTATAGCGACAAGTCAGGCCATGGTAGTGTATCTCCAGCTTGCCGCGAGAGCGGTCTCTTTCTCAGACTCTACGCTTTTGATTATATGTTCAAATATGTTAAACTTCAAGAGGTATAATTGAAATTTATCCAAACGTAATGCGGATGTAACTATTGATTTCACTGAAATAACCATCAACCTCACGCAAAGGCGCCAAGAACGCAAAGGAAATTCATAAGATGGTAAATTTTATTGATCCGAGTTGGCTTTGCCGTTCATAAAAGTAATAAGCAACTTAAAAATGTTGGCGGCTGTCCGACCTGTGGTCGGCGGCGTCTTTGCGTGAGGCACAGCCTTTTTCAGTGGAGTCTATTGTTGGCTTGATAGGCAGGGTGGATACGTGCAAGCGTTAGTTGTCTCCCAAGATCCAGAAGAGACGGCTATTATCTCCTTTGTGCTTCAGCGAGCTGGGTTGTCGGTGAGTAGGACAAGGGGCCTTTCGTCCATTGTCGAAAAAGGAGGGCTGGATAAACAGGCGCTTATTGTCCTGGTGATGCCGGAGACGCAGCCGGTCGCAACCGTTCGCCGATTGCGGGCGCATACGCAGGTGCCTCTGGTTGTGATCGGTGAGCAATTGACCGAATCTGTCCAGGCATTACTTCTGGATTCTGGGGCGGATCTGGTGGTGCTGCGACCTTTCAGCGCCCGTTTGTTGGTTGCAGAGGTCAAAGCGTTGCTGCGGCGTATGGCAGGACGTCCGTTCTTCCTCTCGCCCACGGTGACCGTTGCAGACCTTACATTGGATCCATCTACCCGCACAGCCCAAATAGGCAATCACGCGCCTAAACGCCTGACCCGGCTGGAGTTTCGACTTTTGCATACGTTGATGTTACACCGTGGTCAGGTGCTCCCGGCCGAGGTGCTGGTCGAGAATGTGTGGGGATATGGTGGGGAAGGCGAGCGCGATCTGGTCCGAGGGTTGGTGAGCCGGCTGCGGGCCAAGATCGAGCCAAATCCTCATGAACCCCAATATGTGCTTACCGTGCCCGGCGTCGGTTATGTTTTCGATCCCCAGTGATAGCACTACAAAAGGCGATACACTCTCCTGATTCAGCCTAACTTGAACAGAGGCGAATGCAGTCCGTGTGTGTCTGTGTTCTCAAATTAGGTCTCATGGTCGTGCTGGCGAGTTACAGTATCTCAGGAATAGCACGATCTGAGCGGTTTCGCACTGTTTTTACACGTCTTTTGCACGGTTATTAAACAGTATCCTCCTATAATCCACCTATGATGTGGAAATCCACATCGAATTCTCTAACATCTTAGGAGGTGCAAAATGGCATTGGCAGTTTGTCCTTCGTGTGGCGATACCATGAGATTGACGGAAAGACCACATCTGGGTGAAAGAGTGACTTGTCCTGCTTGTCAGGAGGCGCTCGAGATTGTGGAGCTTAATCCGGTGGAGCTGGATTGGGCCTTTGATGATGATGACGATTACTACGATGATTATGAAGAAGAAGAAGACTACGATGATTACGACGATGATTGGGACGCATAACTTTATCTCGTTTCGGTGATTCGAACTTCGTTTTTTATCGGAACAGCCAGGTGTATCAGCCCGCTTCTCAATCAGGAGGCGGGCTGATGTTGTTAAGAGTAGCTCCCTCACCTGCCCTCTTTATCCACATTGTACAATGGTGATCGGTGTTGGGGAGTCACCTCGCTTTTATATCTCTGTTGAAGCCGGAGGTGATACGTAAGATGAACCTGACTGGAGAGGGTCTACTGTTTTGTTTGTCCAATTCAGTGATATTTGCATAATTAACGAGTCGTCTTATAGTCAGAATACGATGATATAATGGAGATCGGTGCGGGAAGAGTTGTTTTTATAAGAAATGGGTCTATGATCTAGGAAGGTAATTCACATGATTAAAGAGCGCACTCCTAGCTGGGAACGTTACCGATTTTATCCATTTCAGCACAGGCGACGCGGGTTTCTCGCATTTTCCTCACAAAGCGTATCAATCTGTAGCTGTTCTGCGGCTTCCCGGTGTTTTACGCGCGCTCCGTATCGAAAGGTGTTCTTTTTGCTCACGCTGCGGCACGAAGAGAGACTGTATGGGAATTGAACTGGAAGTCTGGCGTGGCTTTACCGAATTCTCGTTACTCTTACCGCAGTCTTTGTGGGGACTCGGAACAACGGTTATATATGCAATTATCTGTGTCTGGTTGTTGATATATCATCGTGATGATTTTAAGAAGCTGACATCACGCGCCTGGGTGACTCTGCTGCTTGGACTTGTCCTGCTCATCCCCGCAAGTTCAACTTTGGTGCTTAAGGGCTCTCTGGGAGGCATGTTATTCCCGTCCGCTGCAAGCATTCTTCATGCGCCTCCTTCGGTATCGCTGGCGGTCATGATGATAGTAGCCGGCATCAGTATCTTCCTTGGTTCCGGTCCGGGCATGATTGCTGGATTGTTTGCCGGCTTCACACGCGCCTGGGTGACCACACAGTCACTGAATGACATTCTGGCGCCGGCTGTCTGGGGGCTTCTGGTGGGGTGGGCCGTGCGTCAATACTATCAAGGTAAGTTTTTTGCTTGGCTGCGACAACCTGTGACCGCGGCATTGGTAGCTACCGTTCCAAGTCTGTTAATCCTCAGTTTCAATCGTTTTATAGAATCTCTCCTATTCGGTGAATTAGTAGCCATTGATCATGCATCCACCCCATTTCAGAGTGATTGGTTGATCTGGTTGGTTGTCAGCGGTGTTTCCGGGCTTGTATTCAACCTGGTGTTCATCTTCCTTCCCCGTCTTCGCCTACCTCGGCGTCCCAAGGTACCATCGTTTTTCAATCGGTCGCTTCGTGCGCGCTTCATGGTGGCCCTGATTCCAATTCTTCTATTAGGCATGGCGTTGTCGATTATGACGGTGACGCGCCAGGCTGTGACGTTGGCCCGGGAGCAAGCGTTGGGAGAGATGGCCCGGAGCGCAGCGGGCGCTGCCGATGGTATTGCCAGCTTCTATTACACGGGTTCCAATCTCCTGAAACAGTTCGCTGTTAATGCCGCCCTTCAGAATTCTGAGCTTCAGCAGGAGGCCTTGGAGGAAGATCGCCAGGTGGTTCCTTTCTTCCAGGAGTTACTCCTGGTGAATCAAGATGGAAACATTATTGCTCACGCGCCGGCAGACCTGTCCAATATCAGTCTTATCGAGGAGGAGTTTCAGGTATTGCAGCAAGCCTTAGATTTCAACATGTCTCGGACCACCCATCTTGTGGACGTTGGAGGCGGGGAGCGAAGACTTGCTTTCGTTCAGCCTTTGCTCAGGGAGAATGAGATGGCGTCGCATACCGCGCTCCTTGGTCGCGTCCAACTTAGCATCAATCCTAACATGCGGCGGGCTCTGGAATCTCTACAGTCCACGCGTGGGGTAGGGACCGGCTTCATTCTCGATAGTCGAGGATTGATCATTGCCCATCCAGATCCGAGCTACCTTCTCCGTCCCTGGCGACCCAACGAACAGGGTACGGCCCATGTGGTTGAGACGGGACGTGCCTATGAAAGCATCGCGCCGGACGGAAGTCGGGTGTTGACCTATCTCCGTGACGTGGTTGGCGGAGGCTCCGTCGTTATCCAACTCCCGTTCTCTGCTGTTTTAGAGGCGGCTACCTTTGTCTCCAGTCCGCTGCTCTACGTACAGCTGGCCATTGGTTTGACCCTGGCGCTCATCGTCCCGATTTTGGCGACGCGGGTTACACGTCCGTTACAAACGCTTTCTCAGGCTGCGCATCAGATTACACAAGGGAATTTAAGCATCCCGATCTATATCTCCGGGCAAGATGAGGTGGCGCGATTGGGACGGGCTTTTGAGCAGATGCGCATACGTTTGAACGACCGTTTGAACGACCTCTCTCTGCTGTTGCGTATCTCACGCTCCGTGTCTGCAACCTTGGACTTGGATGAAGGGGTGCCGCTCATTCTAGAAGGTATTCTGGAAGAAACCCATGCCGCAACGGCTCGCTTTGTGCTGCTGGATGAGGATGAACAACCCAGGCAGGTTTTCTCGGTGGGAACGGCGCACGCCACGTTCCTCAAGTTGGATCGTGCGCTCGCCACAGCATTTCAGCGTGATAAAACACACCTGATCAGTCAAGATTTGCACAATAATCCCATTGTACCCTCGGGCAGTGGCCCGCTGCAAAGCGTCGCGGCGTTTCCCGTGCAGACGCGCGATCGGACAGTAGCCGTGCTTTGGGTGGGGGCGGAAGAATCTCAGGCCTTTGACGAAGCGAGGATCAATTTTCTCAATACGCTGGTTGGACAGGCCGCTGTGCTCGTCGAAAATGCCCGGCTCTTTCAGGCTGCCGAAGGGGGACGTCGTCGTTTGGCCGCGATTCTTTCCAGCACCAGTGATGCTATCCTGGTCACGGATCGAAACCGGAACCTGTTGTTGATCAACCCGGCTGCTCAGCAGATTCTGGGCCTGGATGCGACGGCCTACGGACGTCCAATCGCGCAACTCGATTTGCCGGCCGCATTGGAAGAGGCGCTGGTCCGTCCCTATGATGAGGATCAGCAGATGGCTCAGCCAACGGTTGAGGTTCCTCTTGCGGATGGACGGATCTTCTTCGCCAGCCTCGCGCTGGTGACCATGCAAAGTGGTGAGCGTGTGGGGCGCGTCGTGGTCATGCGAGATGTCACGTACTTCAAAGAGTTGGACGAGATGAAATCAGAGTTTGTAGCTACCGTATCCCATGACCTGCGCGCGCCGCTTACCTTCATTCGTGGATATGCGACCATGTTAGTTATGGTGGGGGATTTGAATGACAAGCAGCACGAGTACCTGGAACGTATCTTGCATGGTATTGAGCAGATGAGTGCTCTGATCGATGACCTTCTTAATCTGAGACGTATTGAAGCGGGGGTGGACATTGGCCAGGAATCGTGTCGCCTGGGCGTGGTGGTTGTTGAGGCAGTGGATACGATGCGAGCTCGTGCAACAGCGAAGAGCATCACGCTGCGTCTGGAACCGGCGGAGAGTGCTCCCACCGTGATGGGCGATCCCACACTACTTCGTCAAGCCATCGGCAACCTGGTAGATAACGCCATCAAATATACACCGACGGGCGGTCAGGTCCGGGTTGGCATGCGCAAGAACCAGAATGACGAGGTGGTAATTCACGTCTCTGATACGGGCATAGGGATCGCTCCGGAGAATCAGCCGCGACTGTTTGAGAAGTTTTATCGGATCAAACGGCGGGAGACGGGCGACATCTCAGGAACCGGCCTTGGCCTGGCGCTGGTGAAATCCATCGTCGAGCGTCACGGCGGGCGGGTGTGGGTTGAGAGTGAGATCAACAAAGGCTCGAAGTTCTACATCGCCCTACCGATGGAAGATGGAGCCGGAGAAGCCCCAGGATCAAAACCATAGAGCTTGGCAGGTGGGATAGTCGGGTTGTTGGCACAAACATCGCCGATCAGGTATCTTCCTGATCGGCGATGAATACTCTCAGCGCTATCTTAGCCGTGAAGATAGCGCTTCCAAAGCTCCGCCAATGTCGATTCCAGCCGCTCCCCCAGCGCGTCGCCCCGGCCTGTGGTAACGTCGTCCTCGTTCTCGAAGACGACGTAGGGCACGCGCTGCTGCCTGACGTGGAGATGCGTTGGGTCCCCCGCCGTCCACGCATCCCAATCGTCCTCTCGATAGAGTCTTTCCAGCTTTTGGTCGCTCAGCCCATGCTCCAGGATGCTGTCTGGACGTTCGGGATTGAAACGAGTGCGATTCTTGCGCCGGGACTCCGCGTAGGAGACGCGCACATAGAGGCTCGCAGCCTGTTCCAGGACGGCGTCCGAGAGGTGCGGGTAGGCCGCCGCGTAGCCGCCGTGCTCCTTGCCCCGCGAAAACTCGATCAGCGTGGTATGTGTGGCCTGATCACCGGGGATATCGCGCAGCCGCTTCTCGTACTCCAGGCTGATGCGCTCGATGAGCAGATGCCAGAGATAGGTTGTCTTGAAATAGCCCTCGTGGTCGGTGTGTAGTCGAGGATGTCCCATGCGGGTGAGGATGGCGTCTTCCTCAAACCACGTCCACAACATCGGGAAATCATCAATGACGTCGATGGCGGCGACGTGAAAACGGTTGATGCGTTCTGTTACGGGCGTTCGTTGCAGATAATCGATGATCTCGCTTTTCCCGGCAGCGGGTCGCGCGTTGAGGATGAGAATTGGAAAATGGGTCGGGCTCATACGTCTCCTTGTGTTGTATCAGATAAGTTCAACTTACACGCTATGTTTTCTCGGCTGCCGGAAGCCAGATGGAAAAGATGCTTCCCTGGTTTGGGCCTGGACTCTCCACAGAGGTCTGACCGTCGTGGACTTCTGTCACGTAGCAGACCAGGGCCCATCCAATCCCCAGCCCTGTTTCCCCGACCCTTAAAGCTTCCACGTTTTGTTCAAAAGGACGCCCCAGCGCTTCAATCTGTTCTGAGGTCAGGCCCAATCCCGTATCGGCGACAGAGATCAACACACCTCCTTGATCAGCCTCCGCCGTGATCCGAATTTCCCCCCCACGAGCATTGAACTTGACGGCGTTATGGGCTATCTGGAAGAGGGCTTCGCTCAACAGGTCAGGATCGACGCGAATCTTCGGCAGATCGTTGGGAATAAGAACACGAAAGTCGATGTCGCGCGCTTGGGCCATGGTCGCGATTGGCTGCACCGCCCAGGGGACCAGCTTATAGGGCTGGTAGTAACCAAACTGCGGACGGCGTCGCTTGTTAACCAGCTCGGCGAACTTCACCACCCCCTCCACCTTGCGATGTAAATCGACGACGACTTCGGTCAGATCGTCCACGACCTCGGCCATGGCGGGCGTCAGGATATCACACTGCTTTTGAAGGATTTGCAGATGGAATCCCAACCGGGAGAAAGGCGTCAACAGCTCGTGCGTCACAGATTCCAGAAAAGAGGACTTGAGTTGATCTAATTCCTCTAGGCGTTCATTGGCATTCGCGAGGGCCTCGCGCTCAATACGTTCTTGCTCGAAGAGCGTTCGCAACTCGTTGGCGTAGACGACCAGCTGATCTTCTGAAGCGTGATCCAGCCGGGCCGTGCTCGTGACCGGAGGCTGGCCCGCCAGGATCTCATCAACCAGGGCGATCAACGTGGTGGGGCTAAAGGGCTTTGTCAGGTAATGATCCGCGCCCACGGCCAGGCCATGTTCGCGATCCCTCTTGCTCGTTTTCGCAGTCAGCAATACCACGGGGATATCTGACGTCAGAGGGTCCTTTTTCAGGGTAGCGCACACTTCAAATCCGCTGCACTTAGGCATCATGACGTCAAGCAGGACCAAGTTGGGATGCAACGCGCGCGCCAACGACAGTGCCTCCTCTCCATCGTACGTTAACACGGTGCGCAGTCCTGGCTGCTCGAGCGTAGCGGCCAATACGTCGGCCATAGCCACCTCATCTTCGGCGATGAGAATGACTTTAGTATGGTCTTTGCGTGGGTTGACGTCTTTTCCAGGGTCCAAAATATGCTTCTTCCTTTACCGCACCAATTTCAACAAAACATGGATCATGAAGATCATTGTAACGTTGATACGTGATCGTTTAGGTTAGTGAGCATTCAGGTGCATCTCAGTAGACTAAACGAATGCGTTGATACTTTGTTCCTCTTAGGATTTTAGATCAGCTTTTGATTTCGTCAATGCAGTCTTCCAGGTTCTAGGGCCTTATCATTCGTGCTTTGAGGGTACCATCAGGTCCCCGTTAGCGGCCAAACCCACTTCGCAAGCGTGGATTTGGCAATCCACTGCAAGTAAAAATAGACATATAGCGAGAATGGTAAAGCCCTGCCAGATTCTGGTTTCCTTTCAGAAGCGCCAGAGTTTTGTATAATGGGGCTGAACGGGAGGATCGATTTTCTCATGATTACATCTGCGAGAGAGGAGAGGCTGTGGATCTATTGCTGAAGGGCGCCAGAGCATTGCACATCGACGTGGAACCGGAACACGTGAAGGCTTTCCAGATCTATTACGACGAATTGATCACGTGGAACCAGAAATTCAACTTGACCGCCATCACGGAGTATGAGAACGCCCAGGTCCGTCATTTCCTGGACTCGCTGACCTGTCTGCTGGCGCTGGAGGCCACACGACCCCTTACGCAGGAGTCTCTTATCGATGTGGGGACCGGCGCGGGCTTTCCCGGCCTGGCTCTAAAAATCCTGCGTCCCAATATCCGGCTGACGTTGCTGGAAGCGACCGCCAAGAAAACCCATTTCTTGGATCATGTGATCCATAGTCTGGGCTTACAGGGCGTGACGGTGCTGCACGGACGTGCCGAGTCCCTGGGCAAGGATCTCGCGCACCGCGAACGTTATGACTGGTCCGTGGCCCGGGCCGTTGCCGAGATGCCGATTCTGGTGGAGTATCTACTGCCGCTCACGAAGATCAGTGGAAAAGCGCTGGCGCAGAAGGGTGAAGATGCGCCGGCCGAGGTGCAGCGCGCCGAGCACGCCATCATGAAGCTGGGTGGACGCGTTCGCAGACTGTTGCCGGTGGAGATGCACGGCCTCGCCGAGACACGCTACCTGGTCATTCTCGATAAGACCGCTGCGACGCCGGCGAAATATCCGCGCAGGCCGGGCATGCCGTCCAAACGACCGCTGCTGGCAGAGTGATGTCTCAGGCAGGTGTGATAATCCCACCGGCCACGCGCAGCGTCAGCGTCTTTTTGCGGAACGCCTGGGGGAACATCTCGGCATCCGTGGTGGAGAGAATCGTCTGCTCGACCTGATCTAGCAGCCCCAACAGGTAGGCCCGGCGTTCCTGGTCCAGCTCGGCGAGCACCTCGTCGAGCAGCAGCACGGGCGCCTCTCCGGTCTCTTCTTTTAGCCAGCGGAGCTCGGCCAGGCGCAGTGCTAACACGGCGGAGCGTTGCTGACCCCGCGACCCGAAGGTCCCCAGATCGATCTCCTGGGAGAGAAAGCGCAACTCGTCGCGCTGCGGTCCCAGGCGCGTGACGCCTCGCTGAATCGCCCGGCGCCGGTTCCGTACCAGTTTTCGTCGAAAAGCCCCTTGTAGCTCCTCGACGTCCACCGGCGGCACCGGCTCCTCGCGCGGCAACAGCCCCAGCTGGTAGTCCAGCGCGGGTGGCGCCAGGGGATCGAAGTTGGGCTCGTACTTCAGCTGCAGCCACGCACTGCCTCCGGTGAGCTCCTGATGGAACTGGTCGGCGTGCAGGGAGAGCGCCGCGACGACCTGTCGCCGATAGAGCGAGATCGTGACGCCGGTCTCTGCCAGCGTGGCCTCCAGCGGCTCGAGCTGGGCCGGGTCGCCGCCTTCGTCGCGCAGGTAGCGCAGCAGCGCGTTCCGGCGGGAGAGCGCCGAGCGGTAGCGGCTGTGCGCGTCCACGTACTCCGGGTAAACTTGGGAGAGCAGCGCGTCCAGGTGCTGCCGCCGATTCGAAGGCGGCCCGCCGACCAATCGCACGTCCTCGGGCAGAAAGAGCACGACGTTCAGGTGGCCCGCCAGATCGGAGATCTTCAGATTCCGCTCATCGACTCGGACGCGCTTCGAGAGGCGCGTGTGCCCGTTAGCGTTCGTGGAGATTTGCAGCACGATCTCAAGACGCTCGGTCCGATCCTGCTTTACCACCTCTGCTTCAACCTGGGCGAAGGGCATGCCGGATTCCACGGCCGCCCAGTGAATCAGGTGACGGTCCGTGTGTGTGAGGGGGGAACTTCCCAACGCAAGATAGGCAATGGCCTCTAGAAGGCTGGTCTTACCCTGGGCATTGGCGCCCAACAGCAGAATCGGTGCGGCCGGAAAATCCACTTCTAGGCGCGTGTAGGTGCGAAAGTGACGTAGGCTCAGGCTTCGAACGTGCATGACCTCAGTATTGTAACATGGTTGAGGGATTAGTCATGTAGTCCGATAGTCTTATGGTATCCCATCCATCGACTACCAGACCATCCGACCTACGCGACTATCCGACTACCCGTCTACGCCACTATCTGGTACAATAGGCGACGATGCCCACGCCTTTTCAGCACCTCGCATACACGCTAGAGATTCTGGAGGCTCCCGAACTGTCGGGGGCGGTACGCGCGTGCCTGGAAGCGGAGAAGGGCGCGTTTTTGCTGGGCAGCACGGCCGGCGACGTGCGCTATCTCACCGACCAACCGCGCGTCGAAACTCACTTCCACGACATTCCACCCGAGAGCAGTCGCGCCACCATTGAGACCATGTTGGATGCCTATCCCGAACTTGAGGAGCCGGAGACGTTGTCCCCATCCCAAGCGGCCTTCGTCAGCGGATATTTATTGCATCTGATCTGGGACGTGACTTGGGCCCTGAACGTTTTCTGTCCCCATTATCTACACTCGGATGCCTGGTCACGCTGGCGGGACGCCATGATCCACCATAACGCGCTGCGCCTGGTGCTGGATCGTCGCGCTTTCGCCACGCTCTCCGCGCCCGAGGTCGCCACGACACTTCGCCGTGCCCGGCCCGATCAGTGGGTGCCCTTTATCGCCGACGAGGTCTTGACACAGTGGCGTGACTGGATCGCGCACCACCTGACGACGCCCCAGAACGTCGAGGGGGCCGCCGTCGTCTTCGCGGAGCGTATGGGAATCTCCGTGGACCACCTTCTCAACGTCGCGCGGGCCATCGAGATGGACACGGACGGGGCTCACGTGCCGGGGTTGGCCGAAGCCCTGGACCGCTTCAAAATCAACGCTCGCGTGGATAGTATCGAAGCACTGCGAAGATATTGGGTGTCCGTTTAGTCTGGTGAGCGGTGCGATGCACTTACGACGGAGAAAGCGCTGAGGTTTGAAAAAGCAGCCGGGGAAGCCTTGACAACCTCATATCTTTCGGCTCGAAAGTGCGTTGCACCTCGTTGCTCATAAAGCTAAACGCTTACGATATTGGTATGTCTCCGAAGAGGCTGCAGACAGATCCCCGGGTTTAGCCCACCACGAGTGTTGAGGGATAATCTCCCGCTTCACCGCCATTCAAATTGTTTTCTATGCCTCTGCTAATGTAAAACTAATACTCATCCGGCATAATGAATTTGTATATGTCTGACATGCCAACACGGAATGTGTATCAATGGATTTCAATGATGACTTTGCATTCATCGGTTGCATCTTTTTGCATCCGTTGATCATGTATTAAGGAGTGTACATGGACGATCGTCAACGTAAGCAGATACAATTCACGGTTATTTACCTGATCATCGCGTTGGTCGGCGCGTGGCTTTTTCAGCAGCTGATTTTCCAACCCATGATGATTCGGATGCAGGAAGTGCCGTATAGCAAATTCCTGCAACAGCTGGAGGCCGGCGAGATCGAAGAGGTCACCATTGGCAACGACCGGATTACCTACACGTGCTGCGAGGAAGAAGAGGATCAACCGCGCACGTACAACGTGGTGCGCGTCGACGACGAGGATCTGATCCAACGGCTGCGAGAAGCCGACGTGACGTTCTCCGCCGAAGCCCCCGTCAACACCTTCCTTCCCTCGTTGTTAGGCTGGATCATCCCCCTGCTGCCGCTGGCTCTGTTGTGGTTCTTCATGTTGCGGCGGATGGGGCAGGCCGGCGGGCCGGGCGTCATGTCCATCGGCAAGAGCCGCGCCCAGGAAATCGCCGGGGAAATGACGGGTGTCAAATTCAACGACGTTGGCGGTCTCGATGAAGTCGAGATGGAGCTCAAGGAGATCATCGAGTTTCTCAAAGACCCGGAGCGGTTCACGCGGCTGGGCGCCAAACTGCCCAAGGGCGTGTTAATGGTGGGGCCGCCCGGAACCGGCAAAACGCTCTTGGCCCAGGCGACGGCTGGTGAAGCCGAGGTGCCTTTCTTCTCCATCAGCGGCTCCGATTTCGTCGAGATGTTCGTCGGCGTGGGCGCTGCGCGAGTGAGGGATCTCTTCGAGCAGGCGAAGAAAAAGGCGCCGTGCATCGTTTTCATCGACGAGATTGACGCCATTGGCCAATCGCGCGCCGGCGTGAATGCCATCGGCACTAACGACGAGCGGGAGCAGACGCTCAACCAGCTGCTCAACGAGATGGACGGCTTCGAGCCCAACCAGGGTGTCGTTATCATGGCGGCGACGAACCGGCCCGAGGTGTTGGATAAGGCGCTGCTGCGTCCCGGGCGGTTTGATCGCCAGATCCAGGTCGTGCTGCCCACCGAAGCCGGCCGCCGGGAGATCCTCAATATCCACACGCGCGAGGTGACGCTGGCGGGCGACGTCGATCTGGGTGATTTGGCGAAGATCACGGCGGGCTTCTCCGGGGCCGATCTGGCGAACCTGGTCAACGAGGCCGCGCTGCTGGCCGTCCGCCACGATCACGACGCCGTCACCATGGACGACTTCGACCTGGCGCTAGAGCGCGTTATCGCCGGGCTGCAGCGAAAAATCACGCTAAAAGGCGAGGTGCGGCGGAAGGTAGCCTATCACGAGGGCGGGCACGCGCTGGTCGCCTATTTGCAGCCCGACACCGATCCGGTACACAAGGTCAGTATCATCCCGACGTCCAAGGGCGCGTTGGGCTACACGCTCCAGATGCCTGATGAGGACACCTACCTGCTGGGCCGCGACGAGCTGATGCAGCGGATGGCCGTGATGCTGGGCGGGCGCGCGTCCGAGCTGGTCGTCTTCGATGAGCTCTCCACCGGGGCTGCCAACGACCTGGAGCGGGTCACCCAGATGGCGCGCCGCATGGTCACCGAGTACGGCATGACCGAGGCGCTGGGGCCGGTGCGCTACTCCGCAGACCCCTCCATGGGCGGATACCTGGGCCGCATGGGCAACCTGCGCCAGGACATCAGCCCGGAGACGCGGAAGTTGATCGATACGGAGATCCGCCGCATCGTCGACGAGGCCCAGTCCCGCGCCGTCGAGCTGCTGCGCGAGCACAAAGACGCGCTCCACGGCGTCGCCACCCACTTGATCGACCACGAGGTCATCAGCGGCGACGAGATCGCCGACATCGCCGGGGAGCGGCCAGACAGCGCGGATTAGCGTGACGTGACAGCGGAACGGCCGCATCCTCCGATCAAGGATGCGGCCGTTTGCGTAGCTGGCAAAGATGCTTCCTGATATGCATATTCGTAATCGTTTAGTTTTGTGAGCAGACGACAGGTGCAACGCACTTTCGAACTCAAGTCTATGATATCCAGAGGCTTCTTGCGTCGTTCATGAGGATCCAGTAGCATGTACCTCCCTAAGTGCGTCGCACCTCTCAAAATACTAAACGGATACGCATATTCAACAGGTTGGGACGAGGCGTGAACTTCACTTTAAGATATTTCAGCGTAATGGTAGAATAGGCCCTGTTGTTTCTGAACTCTTGCGATAGAGGGACAGGGGGTATCACTGAATGCGTGCTCGCTTAATACCGCGTAAAATGATAGTTCTTATTGGCATAGTGCTGCTATACTTCATCTTGGCCATCGGCATGACCTGGCCGCTCGCGCGACAGATGCCGACGCATCTCCCCGGCGGGTCCCACGATACGCTGGTTCATTACTGGAATGGCTGGTGGGCCCAACAATCGCTAAAGGCCGGACAGTCCCCCTACTATTCCCCAAATCTCTATTATCCTCAGGGCATGAGCCTCGTTTATCATAACTTCGCCTGGTTCAGCATCATCACCTGGCTGGCGATGGAGCCCCTGGTCGGCGGTTTCATGGCTTATGATCTGTCTATTCTCATCAATCTGGCGCTCTGTGGTTTAACGGCTTTCTTCCTGGCGTACGAGTTGACTGGCAACAGGGGCGCCGCGTTTGTGGCCGGATTGATCTATCAAAGTTGGCCTTTCCGTTTATATCAGCTCGACCATCCGAATTTGATCAGCACGCAGTGGATTCCCCTGTTTCTTCTGTTTCTGATGCGGACGATCAAGCGCCGAAGGTGGTATGATGGCGTGTTGACCGGCGTCTTTCTGGTGCTGACCGGATACACACGTTGGCAGCAACTCATTCCCGCCGCGATAGTGGGCGGTATCTACTTTCTCAGCCTGTTGCCCCGGCAGTATACGAAATGGCGGCGTTGGTTGCCTCCCTTACTGCTGGGCGTACTGGTGACGGTGCTATCCTTGGCGCCCCCGTTTTTGATGTTGATACGCCAGCAGCGCACCGCGCCTGCCGACGTCGTGCGGGAGGATGAGGAAGTGAGCATGCAGACGGACCTGCTGTCCTACGTGACGCCCAGCCAGGATCACCCGGTGCTCGGTTCACTGACCAAATCCGCCTACGAGCAGTACTATCCTGACCGCGCCGATCCGCGCCGTTTTCCTGCCTACGTTGGCATCGTCCCGTTGATCTTTGCCGTATGGGGTGCATGGACGTCGCGCCGTAGCGGTATTGCCTGGATCGCCATGGCCTTGGTCTTAATGATGCTGGCCCTGGGTCCCGATCTACGGTTCAACGGTCAGACGTATGCCCAGGTGCCCATGCCGTACGATCTGGCCTCACGATTGTACATTGTGCGCCTGTTGCGCGTGCCCGACCGTTTCAACATGTTTTTGGCGTTACCTGTCGCGATGCTGGCGGCGTACGGTCTGACCGATCTCGTGTCTTATCTACGAGGACGTACCGAATGGGCGAAACCAGCGACGTTGGGCCTGGTGGGCCTCGTAATCCTCTTTGAATACCTGCAGGTTCCCATGGCTCTCCGCGAGCCTCACCAATCGCAATTTTACCATCGACTAAAGAAAGAGCCGGGCGGTTTTGCGGTGCTTAATCTGCCGATAAGCGCGCTGGCCTCCAAGCGCTATATGTTTGCCCAGATCACGCACCAGCATCCTATCGTCCAGGGCAAGACGCCGCGATTCCCAGAAGGCACGTTCAGTTATATCGAGACACATCCCTGGCTCCAGGCCGTGCGCCAATATAGTACCATGCCCCCTGTGCATGATGACGTCACACGCCAACTCGGGACGTTGGCCGAGGACGGCATCCGCTATGTCATGCTGCACAAGGACATCCCAAATCCTTTGCTTCGCATGCCCCACTGGCGGCACTACTTTTTGATCCCGCCACGCTTTGAGGATGAAAACATCCTGGTCTACCCCACTGTGCCTCAAGCTGGTGAGGACTTCACGTTGGTGAGTGAACTGGCCCCCGGTATAGGCCCGATTGAGGTCACGACCTCGATCCATTGCTTGAACCCGGGGCAGCCGTTGGGTGTAACCGTGGGATGGGGAACCGTAGCCCCGCCGGACCAGAATTACGATGTCAAGCTGACCCTGACCGGTGATAAGTCCCTGCCAGTCCAGGAACAGGTCTATCACCTCTTCGCCGATTGGCCGACCGGTGAGTGGCCTGCCAACACTGTGATCCGGGCGTATTACGATCTTTCGGTGCCGCTTGATCTTGCTAATGGCACGTACACCGCTGAGCTGTCGTTGGTGGATCCGAACACCGAGTTACCTCAAGGTCCCTCATTACGTCTTGGGGACGTAACGATCAATGAGGAAGCGTGTCCCTTTCCGCTTCCCCCGGATGCCACCCGACTGAATACCCTGTACGGAAACAAGCTGCGTCTTATGGGATACGAATTGCGCCGGGATCGAGAGGAAAATCTGCTCACCATCACGTTGCACTGGCGGTCGGAACGGCTGATGGAGATCGACTACAAGATCTTCGTTCACGTCTTTGATCCAAAGACAGGCTCCCGGCCAGCACAAGACGACTCGATGCCGCTCCGGTGGACCTATCCGACGTCGTACTGGTCTTCCGGGGACGTGGTGGTCGATGAGATCCCCCTGTCTCTAGGGGAGGCGCCGCCGGGTGTCTATCAAATTGCCATTGGCGTCTATGAACCGGAGACGGGGCACCGTTTGCCGGCACTGGATCGCGCGGGGGAACTTCAGCCCCAGGGGCAGTTGGTGCTGCCTGATGAACAGGTCGTTGTGGGAGACGGTCAGTAGGTTCCTGTTGTTTGTGTTTCTGCTTCCCGAACTTACCTTCAGAAACGCAGCGCGTCGTCGTTAACTATGGAGTATTCTGAGTCCCCAGCGTCCTTGCTTGCTTTGGACGTAAGCCGCTCGCCGTTGTGCAAACGCCGGATCCAGCGCCGAGAGCGGCTCGACGTGCCCGTCACTTAGCACCGGCGGGTCGATGGCGCGGACTTTGGGCAGCACCACCAGGTCGGGTGCGTCGGTGCCCACGCGCACGAAATCGACGTCTGGACGGAGCAGGGCGAGCCAGCGCCGGATCTCCGCATCGTCGCTGGCGCGGAGGCGGGCCATGACGGGCGCGTCGGTGCTGTCGAAGTCCGCTTCGGTGAGCAAGCCGCTCTCCAGGGCGGTGCGCAGCGCGCGGGCCATGACCGCGTACCAGCCCACCTCCTGCACGGAGCACCAGATCGCGTCGTCCAGCTCCATGAAGCGCTCCCCCAACCAACGCGCAGCGTTCTCATCTGCGACGACGATGCGTTCCTCGTGCACGCGCAGGCTCTCCAACGCTGTCTCCACCTCCGCTCGCGTCAGGTAGTTCATGCTCAACCCGTCACGGAAGAAGTAGTCCAGCCGGTCGGCGCAGAGCGCGGGAAGGGGCTGCTCCAACAATGGGTAGTTCTCGGCCTCGGAGACTCGGCGCCAGTCCAGCCCGTGCTTTCGCAGGATCGCGGGCAGGTCCGTGGCTTGAATAAAGGCCTCGCGTTGTTCCTCGTGATACACGTGCGCATGGTTGGGGAAGACGAAGTCAATGACGTGAGAGAAAGCCGTGTGTGGCACGTCGTGGATCAGGCCGGCGGCCTGCTCTTCGACGTCGGCGCCCAGCCGGCGCAGCAGCGCCAGCGCGCCCAACGAGTGATCGAGCCGCGTCGTGTCGCGTTCCGGCTTGATGAACGCGGTCACGCCGCCCTGATAAATCTGCGCTAGCCGTTGCACCGCGCGCGACTGATAGAGATCAAGGAGAAGGGGGGTCTCAAGTCTTATCTTGCCGTAGACCAGATCATGGAATTGCATAATCATACGTCAGAAGTCACGAGTCAGGCGTCAACTCTTTATCAACGGGCATGACTGGTGACTCGTGACGCTTGGAGCTATTCATCCTGCACGAGCTGGACGTACTCTTCCTTAACCAGCGCATCCGTCGGAACGTCCAGTAACTCCAGGAGCTCGCTGATAAGCCGGGCCTTGTGTTCCGCGTCCTGGCGCGACCAGGTGCGACTCTTGATCTCGAAATAGGCGCGTGGTTGGCCCTCTTCGGGATTTCCGAGTTGATCCAGGTTGACGGCGAACTCCGTGTTCCCGTAGCGGATATGGTAGCGTTCACGGTATTTCTGGACCTTGATAATGGTCTCCGGCTTGAAGTATTCGCGATAGAAGCGGAGGCTCCGGGTCGCCGGCGCGTCGAAGCGTGAGCGTGAGAGCAGGACGGAGTTCTCGTATTCGCGTTCTTTGCGCTGCGTGGTCAGCGTCAACCGGTAGATGACGTCGCTGATCTCGCCCTTATCGTCCAAGACTTCGTCTTCGCGGTAACGCAGCACGCTGCCCCACCGATCTTCGAAGAGGAAGTAGGTGTCGTACTGATCTCGCTGAGAACCGCGCAAGACGGTGATCTCCTCCGCGCTCATCACCCGCGCCTTGAGCTCGTCCAGATCGTGCTCATAGACCTTGACCTGAACCTCGAAGGTTTTCTCCTGGGCGACGCCGCCGATGGCCAGCAGTTTGCTCAACACACTCTCCTCACGCTTCACCAGAAACGCATCGATCTCCTCCGCCATCTCGTTGGCCTCGGCCCGGAGCTCACCGGGATCCAGCGAGAGCAGCTGGTAATCGTGCATCAGCCAGCGACCGTTGACCATGGAATGCTGCACGTCCTCCGCGTGCGCAGTGTACACCAGGCGGGAGTAGATGTTGCCCGGATCACGCTGGTAGCTGGGTGCGTGACGTACCCGATCCATGCGCACGACGATGAGGTCGGCGCGCTTGCCGGTCTCCAGCGAGCCGGTGATCTCGTCGATGTGCAGGGCGCGGGCGCCCATGCTCGTTGCCATCTCCAGCGTCTTGCGGGCCGGCAGCACCGTCGGATCCATGACGGAGACCTTGGCCAGGAAACTGGTAAGGCGCATCTCCTCGAACATATCCAGGTCGTTGTTGCTGGCGGGGCCATCGGTGCCGATGCCCACGTTGAGCCCTTTCTCCAACATCTGGTGGATCGGGGCGATGCCGCTGGCAAGTTTGAGATTACTGGAAGGGTTGTGCACTACGCCGACGTTGTAATGGGTCAACGTGTTGATCTCGCCCTCGTCCAGGTGGACGCAGTGCGCGGCGGAGGTCTTGGCCTCGAAAATACCCTGCTTTTTGAGCCAAGGGACCTGTGGCATGCCATATTCCTTACGATGATCCTCGACCTCTTGGGCCGTCTCTGCGATGTGGATGTGGAGTGGCACGTCGAACTCTTGGGCCAAATCCACGGCTTCGTGCAGCAGACGCGGGGTAACCGTGTAGGGCGCGTGGGGGGCCACGGCCGGGATCACCAGCGGGTGCCCGTTCCAGCGGATGATGAAATCGCGCGTCTGTACCAGCGCGTCCTCGTAGGTCGGCGCGTCCGGCGAGGGGAATTTAAGGATACTCTGGGAGCAGATGGCCCGCAGGCCGGCCTGCGCTGCGGCGTCGGCCACGGCCTCCTCGAAGTAATACATGTCTAAAAACGTGGTGGTGCCGGAGCGGATCATCTCGGCGGCGGCCAGTTGGGTTCCCAGCCAGCAGAATTTCGGATCGACGTAATCGTTTTCGACGGGCATCATGTAGCCCATCAGCCAGACGTCCAGCCGCAGATCGTCCGCCATGCCCCGGAGGAGGGCCATGGGCGCGTGGCCGTGACCGTTAATGAGGCCGGGCATCACCACGGCTTCGCCAGCGTCCAGCCGCTCCTGCGCTTCGTAGGCAGCGAGGATCTCTGCCTGTGGGCCGGTGGCGGTGATGGTGGGACCGGTGACGGCGACGGCACCCGGCGCGTGGATGGTGTATGCGGCATCCATCGTGATGACGTAATCCGCGGTGATAATGGTATCAACGGGCGTTTTTGTATCTGTCATGGTTCACCTTTTGTCTCATGTGTGTGAATATAGTGGTAGCAGCGCGCCCTGATAAGGGGATGTTCTGATGAGCCGTGTCTCTTGTTAACCCTCACCGAACTCCTCAAGATACTCCTGCAACTCGTGGCGCACGGCGTATGCTGCGGCCTCGGCGCGATTGGTGAGATCTAGCTTGGATAGGATGCTACTGACGTAGTTGCGCACCGTTCCCTCGCCCAGAAAAAGCGCCTTGGCGATCTGCTTGTTGGTCATGCCCTTGGCGACGTGCGAGAGCACGCGCAGTTCCTGTTCCGTCAGCTCGGCGAAGGCCGCCACTTGCTCCTGGCGCGTGGCCAGTCGCACCCGTTCTAGGATGCGCTGAGTCACGGCGGGGTCGAGCAGGGCTTCGCCCCGCCCGATGCACTGGATAGCTTTCACCAGGTCGTCGCTGCCGACCTGCTTGAGCACGTATCCGTCGGCGCCCGCGCTGATGGCGTCGAAGAGCATCTCGTCCTCGGCGTAGGACGTGAGCATGATGACGTGGGTCTCCTCCGCCTCTTCCTTGATCATCTCACAGGCTTCTATGCCGTCGGTGCCGGGCAGGCGGATATCCATCACGACGACGTCGGGGCGGTGTAATTTGACTTTCTCCAGTGCTTCCTCCGCCGATGCGGCCTCATCCACCACCATAAAATCGGGATAGCGGCTCAACAGGGCGCGCAATCCCAGGCGGACGACCTCGTGATCATCTACAATCAGGATTCTTAACATTGTCTTTGTCCCTCGTTTAGTATGGTATGGTTAAGTGCAGCGTCACCCCTTCGCCGGGGGCGCTGTCGATCTTCAATTTGCCGTCCAGAAGACGCGTGCGCTCTCGGATATTGCGCAGTCCATGTCCCTTGCTGAGTCTGAGCGCCTCCATGCCGACACCGTCGTCGGCTACGGTGAGCTCCAACGCCTCTGAGTCGTATACCAGCGATATCTGGACGTGTTGGGCGTGGGCGTGGCGGGCGGTGTTGGTCAACGCTTCCCGGATAATCTGGAAGATGTGCCGCCGCCGTTCCACCGTGAAGAGTTTGGGCGGCTGGTTGGTGACGGATAGATCGGTCTGCAAAAGCGTGTTGATCTCGAAATCGCGCAGCAGTTGCCGGATGCCGGGTTCCAGCGCTTCGTCGGGTGTATCGCTCCGCAGGTCGAAGATATAGCGCCGGATATCCTGGATGGTGTAGTTCAGGCTCTCCAGGATGCGGCCCAGCTGGCCTTTTGCTCGTTCCGGGTCCGTGTCGATGGTATGTTGCACGCCTTCAAGCATAAGCCCGGTCGCGTAGATGGATTGGATGATGCCATCGTGCAGCTCGCGGCCGATGCGTTCGCGGTCGGCCGAAAGGGTCTGGATACGTTCCACATTCTCGATCCAGCGCTCGATCTCTCTCTGGACCGTGGTCAAAGCCAGGGCCAGTCCCAGCATCCAGAAAAGCCCGGCGCCCGTCCAGAGGAGGGCACCGGGCACCGGAAAACTCTCGTGATTGACGATGGTATTGGGGAAGAAGCCCACGGCCGGTACCAGGATCACGTTAAGGATGCCAAACAGTCCTGCCGAGGCTTCGGCGAAGCGCAGATAAGGTCGAATTCGCGTGCGTACTTCCTGGGTGAGCGTGTGGTAGCTCTGCCGGCGGATACCCAAACCGGTGAGTAGGCCGCCAGCTACGCCCAGTAGATAGCGGACGAGGGTTTCTGAGAAGCGGGCGAGCTCGTCGAAGTCCGTCACGTGTGTGAGAAGCGCGAGAGTATATGGAAAACTCCACGCCAGCTGGATCTCCAGCAAGAGCCGCCGCAGTCGCTCGTGGCTCACATCGCGCGGCAGGAAAGTCTGGATGCCGAAGGCCAGGAGGTAAGCGTATCCGAACGCCAGGAGCGCTGTACGCACGGGGGGAGGCAATAGCGTTCCTTGAAAGACCTGCGGCGCCAGTAGATCATTCCAGGCCACGATGGATTCGCAGGCTGCGAAAATGCCCAACCATGAAAGTCGCCGCGCAAGCAGAATGCGGCGACTTCGATATTTCAAGAACACCACGGTCAGGCCCAGACTGAAAAATGTGAGCCCGTGAAAGAAATGTCCCAAAACGCGCAAAGTAG
Source organism: Anaerolineae bacterium (assembly GCA_034437255.1). Taxonomy (GTDB): domain Bacteria; phylum Chloroflexota; class Anaerolineae; order B4-G1; family SLSP01; genus G713. The sequence goes on along the minus strand of DAOTUH010000135.1, from coordinate 14,069 downwards.
TCATCTGTATCTTGTTTTAAAGTATAGCACAGGCGGGATAAGCTACAACCGAAGATGTCAGACAGCATGCCCTTGGGACACAGACGAACACGGACTGCGCTCACGGCTTCGCCACGGCTTCGCTTCGGCTTCGCTTCGGTTTTCTTGTTTTTGCCGTGTTTGCCCGTGTTCGATGATTGGCTACCCTGGGAATCTGCCCGCTTTTTCCGGTGACGTTTCGTTGTAGCGTGATTCTCTGACTGATTCGCTTCCAAGTTCCAGACGTTTGTATATTTGTCAGCCTACTTGAATCAAGTACAATAAGAACTTGGGTAGCATTTCATGATAACTTTCGGGAACTCTATCGCGTATCTCAAAGGTGGAGACGCAGGAGTTATGCGTGAACGTGCCCCGTATTAGAAATCTGACTGTCTACGGAGGAGATAAATTATGAGGATCGCTGTACTTACCGGTGGCGGTGATGTGCCTGGCTTGAACCCGGCCATCAAAGCGTTAACCTATCGTGCTATTGAAGATGGACATGAAATTATCGGTTTTCGTCGAGGATGGGCTGGGCCGTTGAACTACAACCCTGACGATCCGGAAGGTTCCGAGAAATGGATCATGCACCTGGATCGTCTCAATACCCGGCGCATCAATCGTGAGGGCGGCACATTTCTGCACACGTCTCGAACTAATCCCAGCAAGATGAAAGTTGCGTATGCTCCTGATCATCTGCGAGGGGAGTTGTTAGAGGAGCACGATGACGACGAGATCGTCGACCTGACCGATGCGGTGTTGCGTACCCTGGAGGCGCTGGAGATCGATGTCCTGATCCCCATCGGTGGTGAGGATACGCTGGGCTATGGGGCCCGCGTTCACCGCGAAGGCTTCCCTGTGGTCAGTATCCCCAAAACCATGGACAACGATGTCTTTGGCACGGACTACTGCATCGGTTTCTCCACGTCCGTCACCCGCAGCGTGAGCTTTATTCATCAGCTGCGCACGTCTATTGGCTCCCACGAGCGCATCGGCGTCATCGAGCTCTTCGGTCGCCAATCCGGTGAGACGTCCCTAGTGGCGTCCTATCTGGCCGACGTGGACCGGTGCCTGATCTGTGAGGTCCCTTTCGATCCAGAGCGCCTGGCTCAAATGTTGGTGGAGGACAAAGAACACAATCCCAGCAACTACTCCATCGTGGTAGTCTCCGAGGGTGCCAAACCCATCGGGGGCGAAATCTCGCAGTGGGGTGAGCCTGACGCTTACGGGCACCGCAAACTGGGCGGCATTGGTCGTGACATCAGCGATATGCTGAAAAAGTACATTGGGTTCAACACCGTTTACCAACAGTTAGGTTATCTGATGCGCTCCGGTTCGCCGGATTCCTTGGATCTGATGGTCGCCAAGAACTACGCCAACATGGCCATGGATCTGGTCAATGAGGATATCTTCGGGCGCATGGTGGCGCTGCGTGATGGGCAGTATTCCAGCGTGGTAGCAGACGCCCCCCTGCTGGGCGTCAAAACGGTCGATGTTGAGCAGCTGTATGACACCGAGACGTATCGTCCCAAGATCCGGCACGTTCACCGGATGCCCATGTTCCTTTACTAGAAAATGTTGGGTGAGGGGACCCTGAGTGACTAATTATCACGTGTATTGGGCGGTGCCCGCTGAAGTCGCGGATCTAGCGATCCGCTCGAAGCAACGTGAAGTGAAGTTAAGTAACTCAGGGTGAGGGGAAACTTCCCTCATCCTCTGTTCATCAGTTATTTGCGCAAAGTAAGGAGGTTAGCATGGATCGGATAGCTGTATTGACCAGCGGCGGAGATGGCCCCGGGCTGAACGCATGCATCCGTGCGGTCACACGGACTGCCGTCAAAGAAGGCCTCCAGGTCTTCGGGGTCCGGCGAGGATACAAAGGCCTTACGAATAACGATATTAATGAATTGGAGAGCCGCGACGTGGGTGGCATTTTGGGGCGAGGCGGCACCTTTCTAGGGACAGCCCGCTGTCCGGAGTTCAAGGACATCAAGGTGCGTCGCCGGGCCCTGCGTCACATGCACCAGCATGGCGTTGAGGGATTGGTCGTTGTGGGTGGCAATGGCTCCCTCGCTGGCGCGCTGGCGCTGCACGACATGGGCTTCCCAACCATTGGTATCCCTGCTTCTATCGACAACGACATCGACAAAACGGATATCGCAGTAGGGGTAGACACGACGCTAAACACGATTCTGGACGCCATTGACCGGATCAAGGACACTGCCGCGTCACATCAACGTGCTTTTCTTATTGAGGTCATGGGGCGTAACTGTGGCTATCTTGCGTTGCGCAGCGGATTGGCGGGTGGCGCCGAGCTCATTCTAGTCCCGGAGCAAGAAGGACCGTCCCTGGAGGAAATCTCTGACGAGGTCGTCAATGCCTACGTGCGTGGTAAGGACTATTGTATCATGGTTATCGCGGAAGGTTGGGAGCCGGGAACCCGGGCTGTGGAGGAGTTCTTGCTCTCACAAAGGGAGGATCTGGGATTCGACGTTCGCGTGACGGTGCTCGGTCACGTGCAGCGTGGTGGGCGGCCTTCAGTTTTCGACCGAACGCTGGGGACGCGCATGGGCGCTGCCGCGGCGGAGGCACTTATTGCCGGGGAGAGCGGCAAGATGGTAAGTCTGCAGGGCGGTGAACTGGTGTTGGTGCCGTTGGAAGAGGCGGTGGCCCAACTGAAGCCGCTCTCCAAGAACCTGCTGCGGCTTGCCGAGATCATGGACTGATCGAATATCGGACGGTGGCGGGCGGAAAAATAGCGCTTGGCGCTCACCAAAACGTCTCAGCGTTGCGTGCGCGCAGCCACAGTCGCTTGCCTGCAAAAAACGCTTGCCTGCAAAAAAGATGTTGAGAGGTCCGGCGGTATATCGCCGGACCTCTCATCTCTGTTGGCTGGGGTTGTTGGGATTTCGGAGGCGAATCCTCCTTCCCGCCCGCTCATTTATCGCGGTTGAGGAGTCGTTGCGTCAGTTGATACAGCGCCTCCCGGGCCTCACCCGCACCCTCGCTGCGTTCTAAAGCCATCAGTGCCTCTTGGTGGTAATCTGCCGCACGTTGTTCCGTGTACGCCCGGCTGCCGGCGGCTTCGAGCAGAGCCTGCGCTTCGGCGATGGCAGCATCGTCAAGCTCTGGACGTGCGAGCAGCGATTGGAGTGCCGGACAGTGAGCCAATCCGTGCAGAATGGGCAAGGTTTTTTTGTGCTGTCGCAGGTCGGCGCCCACCGGCTTCCCCGTGCGCGCCGGATCGCCCCAGAGCCCCAACAGATCGTCTTGCATCTGGAAACTCATACCCACGTTGTAGCCAAAATCATGCAGTCCGCGCACCTGTGCGACGGATGCCCCGGCAACCAGACCACCGGCCTCGCAAGCAAAGCTGGCCAGCGCCGCCGTCTTGCCGCTCACCATCCGCAAGTACGTCGCCTCATCTACCTCGTCAGTGGATTCAAAGTCGATATCCATGCACTGTCCTTCGGTGAGTTGGACGGTCGTGGCGATAAACCGTTGCTGAATATGAAGCACCTGCTCAGGCGAGAGTGAGGTTCGGCACAACCGATTCAGCGCCCGGTAGGCCAGGCTGAACAGTGTATCACCTGCGTTGATGGCCTGCGCGTCTCCCCACAGCATCCACAACGTCGCGCGTCCACGCCGCAGACTGTCACGATCCTCGATGTCGTCGTGGATCAACGAGAAATTGTGCAGCAGCTCCACCGCGACCGCGGCCGGCAACGCCTGACGCCAATCGCCGCCCTGGGCTTCGCAGGCGAGGAGCAAGAAGATGGGCCGCAAGCGTTTGCCGGCGTTAGACCGGGCGGGGTTGAAATCAGCATCCACCCATCCCAGATGATAGTGCAACATGTTGTAGAGCAGGGCAGGACTTTCGGAAGATGCTTCTGTTGCCTGGCGCATCTCGTCTTCAAGCGCGGGTAAATAGCGTGAGAAGGGATCCATGGCGAAGGCTCCTTATTAGGTCACTGACTGCGTGGGGCCAAGATAAGCGGCGTGGCGCGGAGAGTCTGAACATCCCTGGCACCCACGGCGAACATGGTGATGCGGACTTGACGATGTAACATGGTCAACCTATCGCGCAATGCCTCGGGGGAGACCGCTGCGCTGCGAAGCATCGGCCCTGCTATAGCACCCACGTTGGCGCCCAGGGCCAGGGCCTTGGCGATATCCAGGCCGCTGGTAAGCCCACCGCTGGCGATCAAAGGGATGGACGCGCTGACCTGCCGTACTGCTTGCAGGGATTCGGCGGTGGGGATGCCCCAGTCGCGGAAAGATGCGGCGACCTTGCGTTGAACCCCCGTCTCGCTGCGGTACATCTCCACCTGGCTCCACGAGGTTCCGCCCGCTCCTGCCACGTCCAGCACGGCGACGCCCGCTTCGATGAGCGCCTGCGCGGCTTCTTTCGAGAGGCCCCATCCGACCTCTTTGACGACGACCGGTACGCTGGACGCCTCACACACCGCCTGGATATGTGGCAGCAAGCCGCCAAAGCGCGTATCGCCTTCTGGCTGGAGGGCTTCTTGCAGAGGATTTAGGTGGAGAATCAAAGCATCGGCGTCCACCCACTCAACCAGCCTCTGGCAGTCACGTGGACCGTATCCATAATTGAGCTGGACGGCGCCCAGGTTCGCCAGTAGCAGGATATCGGGCGCGTACTTCCGTATCTGGTACGTCCAGGCAGTATCGGGATTCTCCAGCGCCGCTCGCATCGAGCCCAGGCCCATGCCAATACCCGCTTCTTGAGCTGCCCGTGCCAGGATTCGGTTGATCTCTGCTGTGTGCGCCGAGCCCCCGGTCATCGAGGAGATGATAAGGGGGAACGTGAGCTGCTTGCCCAGAAACTCGGTTTCGGTGGACACCGCTTCCAGATCCAGCTCTGGGAGGGCCTGATGCACGAAGCGATAGTGCTCCAGACCGGTCGTCAGGTGGTCAAAGGAGACGTCTTCGTGCAGATTGATACGGATGTGATCGTTCTTGCGGTCAGTTGTCAATTGTGTCATCGTCTCAGAATATGCTTATGATGATTTTTAATCATCAAGTTCAGGTAAAATCTCCAAGCCTGTTTCGGGTAACAAAAGGTTCGTAGTCAGGCACGGAACCCAGTGGAGTGCCGTTCTATGCTGTCCGCCGGTACTCCGCCCAAAAGATTCGTGGCTTGCTACCAGCCCTGTCACATTATGAAGCAACAAAGCACGGAATCATAGCCAAGAAAGAAGTGGTCAGCTTTGATAGTCAAAAACGATTATCGCTGGTGCACAGGACGAATCCATCTTATCCCAAAGCAAAGAAATCGTCAATCTTGACTTTTCTTTACGCGAAGGATACAATAGCAGGGTGGTGTTCTGGAAGAAGCACACGTTGGAAGAAGCATACGTTGGAAGAAGCATACGTCGGAAGAAGCATACGTCGGAAAAAGCATACGTCGCATGAATGGGTCTCGCGGGGTTCAAGAGGAGGCAAAAAATGAATGACGAGGTCTACGAGCAGGTCAAGGCTATTATTGTGGACATTTTGTCCATCGATGAAGAGAGCATAAGTCCGGGTGATAAATTCCGTGAAGATCTGGGGGCGGATTCCCTGGATCTGGTCGAGTTGATCATGGGGTTCGAAGATACGTTTGGCGGTCGTATTTCGGATGAGGATGCTCGCGAAATCGAGACAGTGGGCGATGCGGTAACCTACATTGAGAACAATATGCAGTTTGCTGGCTGAATCGCCTGTAGCCGATTTAGGAGAGGCCACCCTCAGGGTGGCCTTTTCACATGGCGAGAGTTGTAGGTCTGCTGGCGGATACCCACGTTCCTTACCGCGCTGCTGAGATATCCCCGGCCGTGATCGAGGCGCTAAACGGCGTGGATCTGATCCTGCATGCTGGAGACGTGGATGAGCCCTGGGCGCTGAAGTCGTTGGAGGCCGTGGCACCGGTCTATGCTGTGCGGGGCAACTACCACCTCTTTGACCGGTCAAGTGCCGGCAGGGAACTTCCTGAGTCTATCGAACTTGATCTTGAAGGGTACCACGTCGCCGTAACTCACGGGCACCAGATCGGCTTCACGGCGTGGTTCTGGAAAGGTTGGATGACCCTCCAGTACTTGATGGGAAAATGGCATTTTCCTCAGCACGACAGACTCATCGTCCGTAAACTGCTTCGACGCTTTCCCCGGGCGGACGTGATTGTATTCGGTCACACCCATCGTTTTTACAGGGCCTGGCAGGAAGATGTGCTGGTCATCAACCCGGGGGCAGCATTACATACCTCTTATTTCGGTTCACCACTGGTCCCGTCGATAGCGCACCTGGTGTTAGCGCGTGGAGAACCACCAGAGGTTCGACGTATTAACCTGGGTTCATGACATCGCCTGAGCCAACCGGGATTCCCTCTGCCACCGGGCTTTATCCGAAATCTGCTGTCGCAGACAAAGTATAGCTTTTTCTTAACGCTCTGTTAATAGACACCGGGTATAGTTGGAGGGTGTGAACTTCTGGTCGCCCGGCGTCTTGATCCGCGCGACTATTGCTTAGGTTGGTATATGGTTTTTAACGATAAATATGTTAAAAACCTTGACGTAATGTATTTCGTATGTTATAATGCCAAATACTGATACGGGACTGCTTAGAGGTCCACATTAACACTTATGATAAAATTAAATCTCACGACGCTGGCGCACGCACAAGTTGGACGGCGGCAGACTGTTGATATTGATGTCGGAGACCTGGAAGTCGGTGGGCTGCATCTAGCTTATCTGAAAGGTGAACTGCAGTTCACGCGTGTGGCTGAAGGTGTCTTAGTGGAAGGAAGCCTACACGCCGAGGTGGAAGTTACCTGTACTCGCTGCCTGGAAACCTTCTTTGAACCCATTCAAATCGAACTGGAAGATATTATTAACCTCCCCGGTGTCGCATTGACAGCGGAACATCCTGTCCGTATCTCAGACGGAGGATGGGTTGATTTAACTCCCTTGATACGCCAATACGCTTGGCTGGAACTCCCCATTAACCCCCTTTGTTCCTCAGATTGCCAGGGAATATGCCCAGAATGCGGTGGAAATCTGAACCGGGGTGAGTGTGTGTGTGAGGATACGGAACCGATCGATCCGCGTTGGGAAGCGTTGCGCCCACTCCTTGAAGAAGAGTAAAGAGTAGCCAACATCAGGGTACTTGGGTCGGGGATAGGATTCGTCGGGCGGTTCAGTCGTTTCAAAGGTAAGGAGGCCTATGGATGTCGTCACTGAGTTGGTAGAAAAGGCTAAAGAGCAGGGATTTCTCACCCTCGAAGATATAATGGAAGCCTTGGACACCGATTTATTGGGAGATGAAGAGGCACTCGATATCATCCAGGAAGAATTACGTCAGGGGGGAATTGAAATAGAGTTACAGGAAAACATTTCTCTCGTGGACGAAGCCACCGCTGGCGATGACGGGGACGGGGATGGGAATGAGAGCTGGGAAGAAGATCCCTACGATCTTACCAGCATCGGCGTGGACGATACGGTGGCTCTCTATTTACGTGAGATGTCTCGTGTTCCTCTGCTTTCGACGGAAGAAGAAATCACACTCGCCAAACAGATTGAAGCTGGGCGAGAGGCCGAACAGAATCTCAAAAACAACGGACACGATCTGGATCGGAGCACTCGTTTACAGGAGATGATTTTCAGGGGTATTGATGCCCGCGATCACTTGATCCGCGCCAATACTCGCCTGGTGGTGAGCATTGCCAAGAAATACATCGGTCGCGGGGTGCCTTTTCTGGATCTGATCCAAGAGGGTAACCTGGGGCTGATGAAGGCCGTCGAGAAGTTCGAGTACCAGCGTGGATATCGCTTCAGCACCTACGCGACGTGGTGGATTCGTCAGACTATCACCCGCGCCATCGCCGATCAGGGGCGGACCATTCGCGTGCCCGTCCACATGAGTGATCGCATCCGCCGACTCTACCGGCGCGCGCAGGAGATCGAGCAGGAGCGCGGCGAACGCCCGACGCCCGAGGAACTGGCGGAGGAGTTCGACCTGGAACCGCGCAAAGTGCAGTGGATGATGCGTGTCTCGTGGCAGCCGCTCAGCCTGGAGCGCCCCGTCGGCGAGGACGAGGATAGCGAGCTGAGCAACTTTATCGAGGACGAGGAGACGCCCACGCCGCCGGATACGACCTATCGCGGCATGCTGCGTGATCGTTTGGAGGAAGCCATGCGCGGCCTCAGCCCGCGTGAGGTGCGCATTCTGCGCATGCGCTTTGGGCTGCAGAACGGCGAGAGCTACACGTTGGAGGAAGTTGGCAAGAAGTTCGGTTTGACGCGCGAGCGTATCCGCCAGATTGAAGGACAGGCCCTGCGCCGCTTGCGTCATCCCAGCCGCAGCCGTGATCTGCGGGATTACTTGCACTAACGGAGGATTTGAGAGATGGCCCTCAGTGTTCTGGTGACGTGGCATAGCATACGGCGTGCAGTGACCGCCATGATGATGCGTAGCTTGCCGGGGCGTCGGGGAGGTGAGGTTCCCTGATACCCACGGTGCGCTATGCGTCCGCGCATGCGCCATAAACGGCACTCAACCCGCCAGCCTCGCTGGCGGGTTTTGCTTTATCCAAGAGTCGGTTATACTTTCTTAGAACGTGCAAGGAGGCACACGATGACCAAGAAAATTCTAGCTGCGATTGCATGGCCTTATGCAAATGGGGATCTCCACGTCGGACATATAGCAGGTGCCATTCTGCCCGGCGACATCTTCGCCCGCTATCATCGTCTGGCAGGAAACGACGTGTTAATGGTCTCCGGTTCCGATGCGCACGGCACACCCATCACGGTCCACGCCGAGGAAGAGGGGATGACGCCACGGGAGATCTTCGAGCGTTACCATCAGCGCTTTCTGGAGACGCAAAAGGCCGTGGGTATTAGCTACGATCTTTTCACGCACACGGATACGGCGAATCATCAGCGCGTGGCGCAGGACATCTTCACGCGCTTGCTAGAAAACGGCTATCTCTACGCCGAAAGCCAGCAGCAATTTTACTCAGAGACGCTGGACCGTTTCTTGCCCGATCGCTACGTCGAAGGCACGTGCCCTCACTGTGGTTACGAGGAAGCGCGGGGCGATCAGTGTGACAACTGCGGGCACCTGCTCGATGCGTTGGAACTGGGCAATCCGCGCTGCAGCATCGACGGCTCCAAGCCCGTGGTCCGTGAGACGGAGCACTTCTTCCTGGATCTGCCTGCGCTGGAAGACGAGGTGCTGGCGTTCCTGGAGGATGAGAAGGATTACTGGCGCGCCAACGTCTTGCGTTTCTCTCGCAACTACGTGAAAGGCGGTCTGCATGGGCGTCCCATCACGCGCGATATCAAGTGGGGCATTCCCTTGCCTTTAGAAGGCTACGAGGATAAGCGCCTTTACGTCTGGTTTGAGGCGGTTATTGGCTATCTCTCCGCCAGCATCGAGTGGGCGACCTTACGAGATACGCCCGACAGCTGGAAATCCTGGTGGTATGATCCTGACGCGCTGACGTACTACTTCATCGGCAAGGACAATATCCCCTTCCACACTATCATTTGGCCAGCCGAGCTTATCGGCATTGAGCGTCTCTACGAGGATGAGCGGACGCTCAATCTGCCCCACGACGTGCCGGCCAACGAGTACATGAACGTACAGGGGGCGCAGGCGTCCAAGAGTCGCCACTGGGCTATCTGGATGCCGGATATTCTCTCGCGGTACGATCCTGACGCCATCCGCTTCTACCTTGCTTCGGTAATGCCGGAGAGCAGTGACACTGACTTCTCCTGGGAAGGTTTCGTCCAGCGCAATAACAACGAGCTGGTCGCCGTCTGGGGGAACCTGGTGAATCGCACCATTTCCTTCACGGCCAAATGCTTTGGCGAAGTGCCGCTGCAGGGTGAACTCGACGAGATTGACGAGCAGATGCTGGCGCAGGCCGAGGCCGTCTTCGACACGGTGGGTGAGCACCTGGCCCAGGCCCAATTTCGTGCGGCGCTGGGGGCCGCCATGGACGTCGCCCGCGAGGCCAACCGCTACTTGGAGGTCAAGGCGCCCTGGAAGCAGATCAAGGAAGATAGCGCGGCGGCCGGCACCACGCTAAACGTCGTCCTGCAGGTCATCAACGCGCTGAAGGTGGCCTTCGCGCCGTTCCTGCCTTTCTCGTCGGAGCGCCTGCACAAGATGCTGGGCTACGAAACGCCGCTCTTCGGCGAGCAGTATATCGAGGAGGTCGGAGGGGAGAGCCGCCCGCACAAGGTGCTGCGGTACCATCCCGAACCGGCCTCAGGTGCCTGGACTTTCAACTTGCTGCCCGGCGGACGAAGCCTGCCGAAACCGGAACCGCTCTTCAAAAAACTGGATGAGGAGATCATTGAGGAGGAATTGGCCCGCCTGGGTGCGTGATCGGCGGGTATTTGCGAGGTGCGGAGGCGCATGATGCTTCCGTGCCTCGGCCCGGTTCTGCTTCGGAGATGAACTTGCGCAAACCCCGGAGTTTGTTATAATAGCCACATGTATGGGCGGTTAGCTCAGCTGGCCAGAGCGCTGCGTTGACATCGCAGAGGTCACAGGTTCAAGTCCTGTATCGCCCACCAATAAAGGGGTCACGCCATGCTTCGGCGGGAAGCGGCGTGGCCCCTTACGATTTTAGACGAAGTCCTCAGCTTGCTTCCCTCATCAATGTCAATAAGGACGTGTATGTGCCTTGTGATGCACACTCCACACCATGGATCCGCAACACAAATTTGACCCTTCTTCAATTCGCTCATATACTTAGAACAGCAACAGAGCGCCACGACGTTTCCCGTGTGTGGGGCTCAGGTCGGGGTCTTCCGGGTGGGCTGACCTTGACCTCCGCAAGAAAGCATAGACACGCACCGAGTCGCCCTGGTGGGCGATTCGTTTTGCCCGCTCTGCATAACGATGACAGGAGACATACATGGAACTCCAACCTGGTCAGCGGATCGACGCGCCGTTCTTAGCAACCCCGGCGGAGGTGAAGACCTGGAAGGCCCGCCGGGGCTACCACCGCCTCGAGGTGGTGTTAGAAGATGGCCAAAACACCTACCAGCAGGTCCAGGTCTTCCCCGAGCAGCTGCCCCAGATCGAGATCCTGGACGCGGCCCAGTTAGCCCGCATCGACCGCGCGGAGGACCTCTTTCTCTTTATCGAGGCGCACCGCCTGCGCCTGGCCCACCAATTCGATCCCCAGTTGGCGGTGAGCGTCTCGCAGGTCGACCCGCTGCCGCATCAGATTGAGGCCGTCTACCACTACGTGCTGCCCTCACCGCGCATCCGCTTCCTCATCGCCGACGATCCCGGCGCCGGCAAGACCATCATGGCCGGGCTGATCCTCAAGGAGCTGCAGCTGCGCCAGCACGTGCAGCGCGTGCTCATCGTCGCGCCAGGGCATCTCAAGTACCAGTGGCAGCGCGAGCTCAAGGATCGCTTCGGCGAGACCTTCACCCTCATCGACCGGAGCGTGATGCAGAACACCTGGGGCGCCAACGTCTGGGAAGAACACGATGACTGCATCACGTCCATCGACTTCATCAAGCAGGAGGACGTGCGCGAGACGCTGCGCAGCACCCGCTGGGACCTGATCATCGTCGACGAGGCGCACAAGATGAGCGCCTACCTCTACGAGACGAAGAACCGGCGCAAGATCGACAAGACGCAGCGTTACCGCGTCGGCGAGATCCTCTCCCAGCAGGCCGAGCATCTGCTCTTCCTGACCGCCACGCCCCACAAAGGCGATGAGGAGAACTTCCGTCTCTTCCTAGATCTGCTGCGCCCCGGCTTCTTCGCCCGCACCGAGCTGCTGGAACAGTCGGTGCAGGAGGGCGACAATCCCATCTTCGTGCGGCGGCTCAAGGAGGACATGTACCGCTTCGACGGCACCGCCATCTTCCCGCCGCGCCACGTGCATACCGTACGCTTCCGGCTGACAGACGCGGAGCGCGCGCTCTACAACGGTGTGACGCGCTACGTGCAGGACTACTTCGACCAGGCCAAGGAGCACCGCAGCATCTCGTTCGCGCTGATGATCTTGCAGCGGCGGCTGACCTCGAGCACCCACGCCGTCTACCGCTCGCTGCAGCGGCGCCAGGCCAAGCTGGAGGAGCTGCTGGAGCTGCCGGAGAAGATCCAGGCAGAGTCGGAGGACTATCTCAAGGCGCGGCGGCTGACGCCCCAGGAGATCGCCGATCTTCCGGAAGCGGAGCGCATGGAGATCGAGGCGCGGATTGAGTACCTGACCCTGGCCCAGAACCTGGATCAGGTACAGGCCGAGATCGCCCAGCTGGCCCCCTTGATCGAGCAAGCCGAGACGGTGCGCGCCCAGGCCGAGGATTGCAAGCTGCAGGCGCTGCGGGATCACATTCTGGCCCACCTCGAGGACCGCAAGCTGCTGATCTTCACCGAGTTCAAGGACACGCTGGACTACCTGGCGGGCGATGGACAGCAGGGGCGCCCGCTGGGCAAACTGCGCGAGTGGGGCTACGACGTGGTGACCATCGACGGCTCGCTGAGCATGGATGCCCGCATCGCGGCCGAGCACGCTTTCCGCGACCGGGCGCAGATCATGGTGGCCACCGAGGCGGCGGGCGAGGGTATCAACCTGCAGTTTTGCGCGCAGATGGTCAACTACGACATCCCCTGGAACCCCAACCGGCTGGAGCAGCGCATGGGCCGCATCCACCGTTACGGGCAGCAGTACGAGGTGCACATCTGGAACCTCATCGCGCGCGACACCCGCGAGGGGCAGATCCTGGACCGGCTCTTCGAGAAGCTGGATAAGATGCGGGAGGCGCTGGGCTCGGACCGGGTCTTCGACATCATCGGCGAGATGCTGCCGGGCACGCGGCTCGACGAGCTGCTGCGCGACGCCGTCTTCGGCCAGCGGCGCATGGAGGAGATCGAACAGCACATCGAGGACGTCGACGAGGCCTCGCTGCGGCGCACCATGGAGGAGGCCTTCCTCACCGGGCTGGCGACGCGCCACATCGACTACACCGGGCTGGAGCGGGAGACGCTGACGGCGGCGGAGAACCGACTGGTGCCGGAGTACGTGACTGACTACTTCCGCCGGGCCTTCAAACGCCTGGGCGGGCGGCTGGAGCGGCGCGACGGGCACTACCACGTGCCCGACGTGCCCTACGAGGTGCGGCGCTGGGGCAAGGACTACGCCTTCAAGACGACCTACGGACAGCTCTTCCGCGAGTACCGCCGGCTGACCTTCGACAAGGCCCAGGCGCGGGCGCACCCGGAGGTCGCCTTCGTGGCACCGGGCCACCCGCTGCTGGAGGCGGTGAACGAGACGGTGCTCACCACCTTCGACGGCGGCGCGGGCACCTACGCCGTCTTCGGCGATCCCGAGGGGCAGCGCAAGGGCGTGCTCTGGTTCGTGGAGGGGACGGTGGCCGACGGCACCGGCGCGGCGGCGGGCAAGCGCGTCTTCTGCGTCTACCAGCCGGTGGAGGGTGAGGTGCAGACGCTCAACTCGGCAGTGCTCTGGGATTATGAGCCGCAGGATGACGCCGACGTCCCGTCGGATCTGGAGGCCTTGCTGACCCAACAGGACACCATGGAGGACACCTTCATCACCACGGTGCTGCGCCCCTACCGGCAGGAGATCGCGGAGCGGCGGGAACGCGAGGCGGCGGTCAAGGAGAAGTACGGGCTGCGCTCGCTGGACTACCTGATCCAGGAATCGAATCAGAAAATTCTGGATTACCAGGCGCGTCAGGTGGTGGGGGAAGAAATGGACTTGCCGTTACGCAATGAGCAACGCAACCTGGAGCGGCTGCAGGAGCGGCACGCGGCGCTGGAGCGCGAGATCCGTCTGGAACGCAACCTGACGGTGGGCGAGCCGCGGCTGCTGGGCGCCGCCGTGGTGGTGCCGCTGACACCCCGGGAGAGCGCCGAAGCCCTGATCTACCCGGAGCCGGAGAGGGCGGGGCAGGCGGGGCGCGAAAAGCCTGACGTGGGCTACGACACCACCGGCGGCGGGATGCGGCGCGACGACGAGGTCGAGGCGGTGGGCATGCGCGAGGCTATGGCCT
>DAOTUH010000134.1:0-14147 GCA_034437255.1 Anaerolineae bacterium | reverse complement strand
TGCGCGTGGCTCTGGATAAACCGCCGCCGGGGCGGCACCTCGCGGCCCATGAGCATGCTGAACGTGTCGTCGGCGCGCTCGGCGTCCTGGATGGTGACGCGCAGCAGGGTGCGGGTCTTGGGGTCCATGGTCGTGTCCCAGAGCTGCGTCGGGTTCATCTCGCCCAGGCCCTTGTAGCGCTGCAGGCTGTACTTCTTGCCGTCCAGCGTCTTGAGATAGCGCTGCAGGCCCTTCTCCGTGTAGATATACTCCTCGGAGCGCCCGACTTTCACCAGGTAGAGCGGCGGCTGTGCCAGGAAGAGGTGCCCGCCCGTGATCAGCGGCTGCATGTAGCGGAAGAAGAGCGTCAGCAGCAGCGTGGCGATGTGCGCGCCGTCCACGTCCGCGTCGCACATGATGATGACGCGCCCATAGCGCAGGTTTTCGAGATCGAACTGGCGCCCGATGCCGCAGCCCAGCGCCGAGATAATGGCCTTGATCTCCCGGTTGTTGAGGATGCGGTTGATGCTGGCGCGCTCTGTGTTGAGAATCTTGCCACGCAGGGGCAGGATCGCCTGGAAGTGGCGGTCGCGGCCCTGTTTGGCGGAGCCGCCGGCCGAGTCACCCTCGACGATGAAGATTTCCGTCTCCTCGGGATCGCGGCTGGAGCAGTCGGCTAGCTTGCCCGGCAGCGTCATGCTCTCCAGCGCGCTCTTGCGGATCACCAGATCGCGTGCCTTGCGGGCCGCCCGCCGCGCCTTGAAGGAGGTCAGGCACTTGTTGCCGATGCGCCGGGCCGCGCGGGAGTCCTGTTCCAGAAACTCCGCCAGCGCCTCGTTGACGGCGCTCTCCACCAGCCCCTTGACCTCCGGGTTCATCAGCTTCACCTTGGTCTGGCTCTCGAACTGCGGCTCCGGAATCTTGACGCTGACCACGGCGGTCAGGCCCTCGCGGACCAGGTCGCCGCTCAGGTTGGGGTCCTTATCCTTGAGCAGGTTCGAGTTGTGCATGTACTCGTTGATGGTGCGCGTCAGCGCGGAGCGGAAGCCGGTCAGATGCGAGCCGCCGTCCACCGTGTTGATGGTGTTGGCGAAGGCCAGCACCGTCTCACGGTAGCTGTCGGTGTACTGGAGCGCGACTTCGACGGCGGTGCTGTCGGTCTGCTTCTCCACGTAGATGGCGTCGTGGACCGTCTTGCGACGCCGGTTGAGGTACTGGACGAAAGCCAGAATGCCGCCCTCGAAGTAAAAGGCCATCCGGCGCGGGAAGGGCTGCTCACGCTCATCAATCAGCTCGATGCGCACGCCGCGGGTCACGAAGGCCATCTCACGGAAGCGCTGGGTCAGCGTGTTAAAGTTGAAGTTGACGTCCTTGAAGAGCGTCTCATCGAATTTGAAGGTGGTGGTGGTGCCTGTCTCTTCAGCGTTGTCGTCGCTGACTCTCGTCACCTCGTACGCGGGAACGCCCGTCTCGTAGCGCTGGCGGTAGAGGCCATTCTCCTTCCGTACCTCGACCTCCATCCATTCGGAGAGCGCGTTGACGGCGGAGACGCCGACGCCGTGCAGGCCGCCGGAGACCTTGTAGCCGCCCCCGTCGAACTTGCCGCCGGCGTGAAGCGTCGTCATCACCAGCTGGAGCGCCGAGACTTTCTTCTCGGGATGCTCCTCCACAGGGATGCCGCGCCCATTATCCCAGACGGTGACGCTGTTGTCCTCGTGAATGGTCACGCGGATGTGGTCGCAGACCTCCGCCAGCGCCTCGTCGATGGAGTTATCGACGACCTCGTAGACCAGGTGGTGCAGCGCGCGCACGTCGGTGCCGCCGACGTACATACCCGGCCGGCGTCGCACCGCTTCCAAACCCTCCAGTACCTGGATCGTCGACGCGTCGTATTTCAACTCGCTTTGTTTTATCTTCTCTACCATAGGTACCTCACCTTCATTCAACTGCATAACGCTCTGCGCCGTTCACGCTGACTCTGATCGTTCTCTTTAGCTACCCGCCCGTATCTGCCTGGGATTGCGCCCGGTTCGACGCATACATCTGGCGGAGCAGCTTGAGATAAGCCACCCGCTCCTGGTAGAAGACGAACAATGTCGTGATCAACGCCGTGCTCACCACCGCATGTCCCACGATACCCACCAGGGTCGCCCAACTCTCCGGCTTGGGCGTCATCCAGACGAAATCTAGGCCCTGCGAGATCACCAGCATAATCAGCAACAGGCCCAACGTCCCCGGGAAATCGGCTCGCGTCAGGATAAAGCTCTCGCGAATCGCCCGGAGCGGCGCCCGCTTGAACTGTACCATGCTGGGGATCGTGTACATGGCGTGCAGCAGCACGAAGGCGCCAACAGAGAGAATGATGGTCAGCAGAAAGCCGGAAAGCCCCAAACTGATGACGCTCAACATCGAGGTGATGAGCATCGCCGGCATCCCCAACGTCACAAGGGCGACAAAAATCCAGAACACCAGTTTGAGCAATCTACCCCAGATGCGATTGGGCGGCAGCGGGCCTAGCACCGTCATCTCCGTCACGTCGCCGGTCGCCAGGCCGATGCGCCACAGATAGAGCGCGCTCAGCGCTAATCCCACGATGATGATGACGCAGATCCAGCCCAGCACCAGCGCCAGATTGTTCACCGGGATCACGGGACGCGGACCAAAAGGCCGGCTCACGGTCAGCCGCTGGCCCATCAACGTCGGCACACTCAACAGAGGAAACGGCTCCATGAAAGAGAAGAGGTTGTAAGACTTGGCAACCTCTTCGATCATCTGATTGAACAGCTGATACGCCCCTCCGGCCTCCAGTATGTCAGACGACAACGCCATCTCTTTCCACACCGCCTGGAACTCGCGCAGCAGCGGCTCCAGCGAGAGGCGCGGCCCCAGCCATAGATAAAGATCGAGCAACAAGGGTAAGAGTGATAAATGCGGATGACGTGCGGTGATGTCAAATCCTAAGGTTAAACAAGCGACGACGCCCCGCGGCTTCTTTGGTTCGGTGTCAGGTTGGTTTTCGTTTATCACCTATATATTTTACCACATTCAAGCCAAAATACGAATGGTCGGAGGGGACCGCTCGGGGGTGTGCAGCGTGATCGGATCCCCTACATCTTGTGGTGATGCGGCGATGCACCACAACTTATAGGGGGGCTCATGCGCTTATTGGCAGCGCATACCGTCTCCTCATCGCCAACTCAACCGGACGGCCGTCGTGTGGCCCGAAGCGGAGAAAGCGCTCTGCGCATGAGCAGAGTTGTCGGTTTGCTCCGCTTGAGTATAGTAGATGTACACTGGGACGATCAAAAAGCGGTGGGGTGTCTCGCTTCAATTAGAGATGGCGTAAAACGTGAGGCCTGAGATACAAAATCTTCACGTTTTACGTTTCACACGTAGACACCTCCCAACCGAGACAAACATACCCAAAGGAGAACCCATGAAAAACGCTAAAGCACGACGTGAGTTTATCAAAGCCGACGTCTGGGAAGAGATGCGCGGTGAGCGCACCGACCAACAGCAGGGCAAGCCCCAGCCGCCGCTGCAACAGCCCTATCCAGAGGACGCGCCACTGATCGAGCTGCCGGCGCCCCGCCAGCTCGACGTGGCGCCCGTCTCGCTCTTCGCGGCGCTGCGCTCGCGCAAGAGCCGGCGCAAATACAACACCGCCCCGCTGTCTCTGGAGGAATTGGCCTTTCTGCTCTGGGCCACGCAGGGCGTGCGGCGGGTGATGCGCGGCAACCGTGCCATCTTCCGCACCGTGCCCTCGGCCGGCGCGCGCCACCCCTTCGAGACCTACCTGGTCATCAACCGCGTCGACGGCGTCGAGCCTGGCCTCTACCGCTATCTCTCGCTCGACCACAAGCTCTGCTTCCTTCGCACGGCGCCGGATCTGGCGGAACGCGCCGCCGAAGCGTGCCATCACCAGCGTTTCGTCGCCCAGAGCGCCATCACCTTCGTATGGGTAGCGATCCCTTATCGCACCGAGTGGCGCTACAGCGAGGCTGCGCCCAAACTCATCGCGCTGGACGCGGGCCACGTCTGCCAGAACCTCTACCTGGCCTGCGAAGCCATCGGCGCGGGCACCTGTGCCATCGCCGCCTATAACCAGGAACTGCTGGACGCGCTGCTCGATCTCGACGGGGAGGACAAGTTCGCTATCTACGTCGCGCCGGTGGGGAAACTGCCGGATGAAGAGTAAATCAACGGATTAAGTGGACTTAACGGATTTGTGGCTCATCCGCAGCATCCTGGTGCAGCCGTTGACGATGTTTGACCTTTGACATTCGACTTTGGGTCTGTTTTTGAAGGAGGCATCATGCACGCTGCCATCATCTACTGGTCGCAAACAGGGAACACCGAGAAGGTCGCGCTCGCCATCGAAGCGGGATTGACCGACGCCGGCGCGGATGTGGAGTTTCACCGCGCGGAGGACGCCGTTGCTCTCGACTTCTACGCCTACGACCTGCTCTGCGTCGGCTTTCCTTCGTACCAGTGGTCGCCGCCCAAGCCGGTGGGCGATTTTCTCAACCGGCGCTTCAATGCTTACCGGCGCGAAGGGCGCGTGAAAATCGGTGCGCCGCCGGTGCCCGGCAAGCACGTGTTGATCTTTTGCACGTACTCCGGTCCGCACACGGGCATCCGCGAGGTGATCCCGGCAGGCAAGTACGCGGGACAGTTCTTTGAGCACCTGGGCATCCCTGTGATCAACGAGTGGTACGTCGTCGGCGAGTTCCACGGGCGCGAGGAGGCCAGCACCCAGGGCCGGCTCGGCGACATCCGGGGGCGGCCTAACGCTGAGGATCTGGCCAAGGTGCGCCGGGACGCGGCCCAGCTGGTGCGCCGTCTGGAAGGGGAAGCGCCAGAGGTCGCCGCCAGCTCGTCGGCTACTGCAGGTTCAGCGGAATGAGAGGGCGACCGGGCCAGGGCCGCAGCTCGAGGATGGGATCGTCGAACCAGACGCGGTAGAGTTCGGCAAAACTGCCGTCGGCGTGGAGCGTCGCCAGCGTCAGGTTGACGAAATCACGGAAATCGGAGTCGCCGCGCGGCAGGACGTAGGCGACGGGCCGGTACGTGATTCGCGCGTTGGGCAGATAGAAGCCGCCCACGCGGTAGAACGGATCGAAGAGCAGGCGGCGCTCCGCCAGCAGTGCGACGATCTCACCGGCTTGCAGTCCCGCCACCGCTGCGTCACGGTCGGGATAGGAGACGGTGTTCAGGCCGATGCCCGTCGCCTCTGTGATTTGCGGTAATGACGACGCCGCGGCGGTGCCCGCGATCACGCCCACGGGCCGCCCCCCCAGCGCCTCCAAGGTCTCCACCGGTGCCGCTTGCGGCGAGAGCAAGCTGATGCCATCATCCAGCAGCGTGCGGGAGAATGCCACCTCCTGCTCGGCCCCTTCCGTGTGCACCCAGCCCCCCAGCAGCAGATCAAGGTCCCCATTCTGGAGCTGCTGGAGCGCCGTGCTCTCCGTTACTGGCACGAAGGTGACGGCCTGGCGGCTACTCAGCCAGCGCTCCGCCATGTACTCCAACAGCCGCACCTCGAAACCGGTTTGCACGCCGTCGCCTCGGTCGGCGCTGTAGGGCCAGCGATCGGGGAAATAGCCCACCTGTACCGTGCCCCGCTGTCGAATTCGCTCAAGCGTGTTCAGAGTAGCACGTTCTTGGGGCGTCCCGCTGATCGGAGGCGTTGCCCGCGTGCCGGGCCAATCCGGCGGCTGCGGGGGCGACGTACCGGGCAGCCACTGCGCGTAGAGCGCGTCCCACGTGCCGTCTGAGGCCATCGCGCGGAACGTCGTCGCCACCAGGTCACGGAAGAAGGGATCGTTCTCGCGGTAAACAAGGGCCAGGGGCAGGCGCGTGTACTGGGCAACGATCTGCGTCCCGGCAACGGAGCGTTGTGCGCGCGCCAGCCGGTGGCGCAGATCCGCGTAGACATCGATCTGACGGGTGCGCAGCGCCTCGACCAGCTGGGTGAAGTCGTCGAAGGGAACGTAGGTGGGCGTCACGTCTGTGCTCGCGTCCAGCTGCGCCAGGCCCTCGGCCCAGCTAAGCCCACCCACGTTGTGCCCGCTGACGTCGGCCGGAGACGTGATGCCGGTATCCGGGAACGTCAGCAGCGCCTGCCCGTCCATGAAGTAGGGCGGGCTGAAATCCGCGTCGGTCTCCGCTTCCTGCGTGTGTACGATGCCCGCCAGCACAAAGTCGACATCACCGGACTGCAGGTGCTGAAAAGCCGTGTCGGTGCGCACTTGCCGGAAGCGCACCGCTCCGCTGTCATCCAGCCATCGTTCGGCCAGTGCATGGGCCAGGTCAATCTCCAGGCCGGCCAGCCGGCCGTCGGCGGCGACGTAGGAAAAGGGCTCCAGATCGTAGCGGACGCCGACAATCATCTCGCCGCGCTCCAGGATGCGGGCGGCCGTGCTGACCTCTGGCGGGAAAGGGCGGGGCGTCGGCGCCGAGTAGATATCCGGTGGCTCGGCGGTCGCTTCTTCCGGCAGCAGCTCGGCCAGATCGGCGCACCCGGCAATAAACAGCACAAGCATCAAAAACAAGAACAGACGACGCATCTCGCTTCTTCCTCCAGACGTCTCACACGCACACAAGCGTGGGTACAAAAATGTCAGGGAACCGACGCACCGTCGATTCCCTGGACGCAGAATAGAACAGGAGAGATCTAGTTACAATCTTCCTTCTGTCTAGGGCGGATATCTAGAATCTCCGTCACGTAAAAGACACGGTGGTAGGTGCCCAGCGGACCGTACTGGCCCTTGGTCTTGTTGATCTTGCCTCGAAGCCGGGCGTACACCTTGTCGTAGGGGTTTTCCGTCAGCCGCTCGTGCTCGCTTTTGATCTTATCACCGATATCTGAGTACCGTTTCCCTTTGAGCCACCAGGTTTCACGCGGCGAGCAGGGGCGAAAGGTCGCGGTGCCGGCGATGTAATTGATGAACCCGTCCCACGTGCCCTCTTTCATCGGACGACCGATAACGCCGAAGATCAAGTTCTTGAAGGCGACCGAGTATAAAATCCATTTGAGCCACTTGAACATAGAGTACTCCTTGCACTTGCCGTCCGGAATCATGGTATCGTATTCAAGTATAGTGAAAAATGACGCGATGGCAAACGTGCATCCGTTTGTAGTCAGGCACACAGCGCCAGCGGAGTGCCCGTCGTGCCTGGGACGGGGACGCAATGGAGACGCGAATCCGCTGGCGCTGCGTCGCCCACTACGAGCTTATGAACGCTTGAAATCCGTCCATTGTCGGTTATCCTTACGTTGTGAGTCCTAACCACAGGCCAAGGTGAGTCATTATGCAG
The DNA here is from genome assembly GCA_034437255.1 of Anaerolineae bacterium. GTDB lineage: Bacteria > Chloroflexota > Anaerolineae > B4-G1 > SLSP01 > G713. Next base: position 6,848 of record DAOTUH010000134.1, on the reverse strand, counting down.
TGGATTCGTGAAGCAGCACCCGATCCAGAACGACGCCGTCTCTACCGGCGCGCGATGTGGATCACCCTGGGCGGAAACGTGATGCTGGTCATCAGCAAAGGGATCGTGGCCCATCTCTCTAAGAGCGCGGCTATCTACGCCGACGCGGCTAACTCCGCCGCCGATTTGGTCTACTCTGTGCTGATGGTGTGTGGATTGTGGGTGGCGCAGCAGCCGCCTGACGCTTCGCATCCCCAGGGGCACAGTCGTTTTGAGCCGTTGGTGGGATTGATAGTGGCGCTGACCATGGGATTTGCGGGTTTCGAAGCGGCGCGAACGGCGGTGGAGCGCTTTATCGCTGGCGGCCTGGTGATCCGGCCCGGCCTGCCCACGTTGGTGCTGCTCTTCAGCGCGGCGGTGAAGGTGGGCATGTATCTTGCCATCCGTCGCATCGCGCGCACGCTCACCAGCCCCACGTTGGATGCAGCCGCCCGCGACAATCTGAGCGACGTGCTGACCTCGGCTGCGGCCTTTGTCGGCACGCTGGGGTCTGCATTCGTGCATCCGCTGCTAGATCCGGTCGCCGGCTTTCTCGTGGCGCTCTGGATCTTCCGCGCGGCCTACGAAGTGGGCAAGGAGAACCTGGACTATCTCACCGGTGCAGGCGCCGGTCCCGAGCTGCGCCGGACGCTTGCGGAGACGGCCTCGGAGGTGGCTGGCGTGCAGCGCGTGCACCAGGTCATCACCGAGTACGTCGGTCCTGGGCTCATTGTGGATATTCACGTCAACGTCGATGGGGAGATCACGTTGTACGAGGCCCACGCCATCGTCGACCAGGTGCAGCGGCAGTTGGAGGCTTTGCCCGACGTCGACCGGGCGTACGTGCACGTGGAGCCCTGCGAACAGGATCTGCCAATCAGCGAGGGATAGCGTCCCAGGTGACCTGTACCTGCGCGCGCGTCTCTGCCAGCGTGCCGCCGGTGTCGATCACCACGTCGGCCCGGGCGATTTTCTCGGATGGCGGCGGCTGCGCATCGACACGCTGTTCGGCGTCTGACCGGCTCATATTGCGATGGTCGATCAGGCGGCGGATCTGTTGCTCGCCCGGGCAGGTGGTCACCCAGATCGCGGCGTATTGCTCGGCCATGCCGCTTTCCAGGAGTTTAATGGCCTCCACGACGACCACGGGCGCATCGCTGCGGGCGATCCGCCGGTTGACTTCGGTGATGGTCGGCGGGTGGACGTCGGCCTCCAGTTGGGCCAGCGCCTCGGTGTCGTTGAAGACGATGGCGCCCAGCGCCCGCCGGTTGATGGTGCCGTCCTCGGCCAGGATCTCCTCTCCGAAGTCCTCGACGACGGCGGCGTAGGCCGGCTCGCCCGGAGCCATCATCTCGTGGGCTACGCGGTCCGCATCGATGTGTTCGGCGCCCAGCTCGACGAGCATCTGAGCCACCGTTGTTTTGCCGGTGGCGATGTTGCCGGTGAGGCCGATGCGGTACGGTTGTTCGCTCATGGAACCAGTGTAACATGGGCTTATCGGCAAGGCAACCGGGGGGCACAAGGGGCAGGGGGCAAGTGGCGGATTTACCTGAGATGACGTTGTTACAGCGACAAGCGGCGTGGCTACGACCGGCGCGAGCGCAGTTGCTGCGACGTGTAGCTATCGCCCGTCGACAGCGTGTGCTGGACCTGGGCGCGGGACGCGGCGTGGTGACTGGCGAGCTTGTCCGGCGGGCCGGCGGGCCAGTCGTAGCGCTGGATCGACGGGCGCGCGCGCTGACGGAGGCTCGCACGGAGGCCGCGCGCGTCGGCGGGGACGTCCGGCGGCTCCCTTTCGCCGGTGGCTCCTTTGACTTGGTCTTCAGCCAGCTGACGCTGCTCTGGATCACGCCGCTGCAACGTGCCCTGGATGAGATCCACCGCGTGCTCTCGCCGGGTGGCGTGCTGATCGCGCTGGAGCCGGACTACGGCGGCATGATCGAGCATCCCCCGGAGATCGCGACGCGAGACCTGTGGCTAGCGGCCTTGCGTCGCGCCGATGCCGACCCCTTTGTAGGGCGCACATTGCCCCGTCTGCTATCCGACCAGGGCTTCGCCGTGCGTGTCGATCTCTTCAACCGCCTCACGGAACCAGATTCGGCCCGCTTCGATCTGTTGCGTGGCCTCCCGCTGACATCTGAAGAGCGCGCGGACCTGGCCCGCATCGAAGCGGTGAGTGAATCGCGCAGACCGCCGGACGCCCCGGGTTGGGCCGAGGTCGTGCACCTCCCGTTCTTCCTGATCACGGCGAAAAAGTGATCTTCACGGCGATTGTCCGTCCCCGGTCTAGAAGCGTTCCCCAACCTTCTGTGCCTTACCACTCTGCAAGCGCGTCGCCCCTTTGCGTCGAAGAGGATAAAGGCTGAGCTCTCCGGTAGGGTCTTATCATTCTCGCTTCGAATGGATCGCTAAGTAGGCCAGAAAAAGTATGTTAACTAATGCTCGGAGCCCCCGTCTCGGGGGCGGTCTCCCTAAGGCCGAGATGTTCGCGGTTAGCCGTCCCCGTGACGGGGACTGGGAGCGGAGGGTGAATAAGGCTAACGTAAAGAAACTTTTACGGATGTATTAGCTACGCGGGATCGCCAGATCCTTGTTAAAGGCCCAAAAAGGCTGCACTGAAATAACCATTAGCCTCACGCAAAGGCGCCAAGAACGCTAAGAAAATTCAAATGCTGGTAAATCTTATTGATCCAAGTTGGCCTTGCTATTCATAAAAATCATAAGCAACTTAAAAATCTTGGCGTCTGTCTGACCTTTGGTCGGCGGCGTCTTTGCGTGAGACGCCCCCTTTTTTCAGTGCAGCCATCCCTTTTGAGCTGGGATACTTGATTTTTCAGGGCTGGCGCAAGCATCGCCGTCTCTCCTTGAGCGGGATCGTGCTTTATCGTGAAACCATCCGTGTATGGGATTATGTGCTTTTTGTCCCACTTTTCCTCATCTGGGCAGTATTCTGCTTTGCAGTGATCTCTCCCCCCTTGCTTCGTTTGCCTTGATCACGTTTAAGCATGTTCTGGGAGAGCGAGGGTGGTTTCGGTAACCGATCTGCTTCGAAATCCCAGCATGGGCAAACGAAGCAAAGCCAAAGAGGCGCAGATGCAGCAGGCAGCTGCCAACTTCGTTTGTCACGCCCATCAACTCCACGTAAGAAAAAGCCGGGATCAAGGCGATCCCGGCTTTATTGAGCAGATGCTTGTTTACTTCACGACGATGCTGACCAGCTTCTTGCGCGGAATGATCACTTTAACGACCTCGCGGCCCTCGATGTAGCGCCGCACGTTGGGCTCGGAGAGCGCCTCTTCCCGGATCAGCGTCTCGGCCGCGTCTGTGGGGATGGTAATGCGACCGCGCACCTTGCCGTTGACCTGGATGGGGATCTCGCGTGTCTCCTGGACCAGCATGGCCTCGTCCCATTCGGGCCAGCGTTGTTCGTGGATGCTGTAGGCGTTTCCCACCCGTGCCCAGATCTCTTCTGCCAGATGCGGCGTGATAGGCGCCAGCAACAGCAGCAGCGTGTCGATAGCTTCGTTCCAGAGATCGGTGTCCCAGTACGTGGCCTTGGCTTTGCTCAGCGCGTTGGTGTACTCCATCAGCCGGGCGATGGCGGTGTTGAACGAGAAATTCTCCAGGTCGTGGCTGACGGCCTTGATCCCCTCGTGCATGGCCCGCAGCAGCTCGCGATCGGCGTCGTCCTCGGGCGCTTCGGTCTCGCGGGGCGCATCCATCACCAGATGCCAGATCCGGTTGAGCCAGCGGATGACGCCCTCAATGCCCTGACTGTCCCAAGGGCCGCCCAACTCCCAGCGCCAGCCGAACATTAGATAAGCCCGGACGGCATCGGCGCCGTACTCATCCACCAACTCGTCGGGGGCCACCACGTTCTTCTTGCTCTTGGACATCTTCTCCACGTCCAGGTGGTAGAGAATATCGCCCAGGTCGCCTTTCTTCTTGCCCGCGATGTGGATGGGCCCGTCTTCGTCCACGTGCACCACGGTCAGCCGCTCGCCGCCTTCGGTGGTGCGGATCTTTAGGCTAATGTCGTCGCGGTCCATGACCTCGCCCGCGATGCGGCCGTCGCCGCGCTCCGGCTCCGGCCACGTTTCCTGATGCTCGAAGGAAATCACGTTGATCTCCTCTGCCTGGAACGCGGCGTCCTTCCACCGTCCTGTGACCTCGGCGAAGTCGCCCGGTCGCGGCTCGCCCAGGATGGTGCCCTGGTTGCGCAGCTGCAGCATCGGCTCGTCGAAGTCCACCAGGCCGGCGTCGCGCATCACCTTCGTGAAGAAGCGCGTGTACAGCAGGTGCATCACCGCGTGCTCAGCGCCGCCGGTGTACGTATCGACGGGCAGCCAGTAGTCGCCCTCTTCCGGGTCCCAGGGTGTCGCATCGGCCCCCACCGGCTCACTTTGGCGATAATAGGGGCTCAGATAGGCGTAGTGATACCAGGATGAGCAGGCGAAGGTGTCCATGGTGTCGGTCTCGCGCGTGGCGGGACCGCCACACTCGGGGCACGTGGTGTTCAAGAAGCCCTCGTGATACTTCAGCGGGCTCTCGCCTGTCGGCATAAACTCGACGTCGTCGGGCAGCAGCACGGGCAGCTCTTCGTAGGGCACGGGCACCGTCCCGCATTCGTCGCAGTAGATCATGGGAATCGGCGCGCCCCAGTAGCGCTGCCGGCTGATGAGCCAGTCGCGCAGCCGGTAGTTGATGGCGGCTTCCCCGGCGTCCTTTTCCGCCAGCCACTCGGTCACTTTCTGCACTGCCGGATCGGGCGCAGGCGTGCCGTCGAAGGGCGGTGAGTTGACCATGGTGCCTTCACCGGGATAGGCGCGCGGCAGCGGATCAGGACGCCCCTCCTCGATCCATTCTTCCGTCTTGATGACCATGGGAATGGGCAGCTCGTACTTTTCCGCGAAGGCGAAGTCGCGCTCGTCGTGGGCGGGCACCGCCATGATGGCACCGGTGCCGTAGCCCATCATCACGTAGTCCGCGATCCAGATGGGGATGCGCGCGTCGTTCACGGGGTTGATGGCGTAGGCGCCGGTGAAGACGCCCGTCTTCTCCTTCTCTGTGCTCAGCCGTTCGATCTCCGTCTGGCGGGCGGCCTGGAGCTTGTACGCCTCGACCTCCGCCTCGTGTTCCGGCTTGGTGACGCGATCCACCAGCGGATGCTCCGGCGCCAGCACCATAAACGTCGCGCCCCAGAGCGTGTCGGGCCGCGTGGTGAAGACAATGAAGTCACCCTCACCTTCCTCCGCGTCCTCCGGCAAATCCTCCGGCGCGATCTTGAAAACGACTTCGGCGCCCTCGCTTCGTCCGATCCAATTGGTCTGTAGCGTCTCGATGTTCTTGGGCCAGTCGATGCCGGAGAAATCCAGCAGCTCATCGGCGTAATCCGTGATCTTGAAGAACCACTGCCTCAGATCCTTCTTGACGACGGCCGTGCCACAGCGCTCGCAGACGCGGTCCTCACCGATGACCTGCTCGCGCGCCAGCGTCGTCTTGCACTGCGGGCAGTAATCGACCGGCGACTGTTTGCGGTACGCCAGCCCCATGTCGTAGAGCTTGCGGAAGAACCACTCCGTCCAGCGATAGTAGCCGGGCAGACAGGAGATAGCCTCGCGATCCCAATCGAACATGGCGCCCATGGAGCGCATTTGCCGGCGCATCGCGTTGATGTTAGCCAGCGTCCACTCCTTGGGATGAATGCCACGCTGGATCGCCGCGTTCTCGGCGGGCAGGCCGAAGGCGTCGAAACCCATGGGGAACATCACGTTGAACCCGCTCATCCGCTTGAAACGCGCGCGCACGTCGCTGGGCGCCATGGCGTACCAGTGGCCGATGTGCAGGTCGCCGCTGGGATAAGGAAGCATGGTCAAGGCGTAGAATTTGGGCTTATCGTGGTCCACAACGGCCTTGTGTAGCTTATCTTCCTCCCAACGCTGCTGCCACTTCGGTTCAATATCCTGGGGACGATACGGGTCCATGAGTTCTCCTCCTGCGCAACATCTTTAACGATACAAAATGATGACCTTGGAACAAACGATTGTCTACTATTCTACTTGAAACAGGCCGAAAGCCAAGCTTACGACCATCACGGTTTCAAGGGGGCTTGGACACAAAAGTTGGCCTCCAGTCATGCGTGCCACGCACATCAACCCCAGTTTCGTTTGCTTTGCTTTCGCCTACGCAGGTTCTGCGGCATAGAAGGCGTTTCTGCCAGCTGTTTCGCTTCGAAATTTCCATCCTAGTATTGGCTCCACTGAAATAAGCATTAACCTCGCGTAAAGTCGCCAAGAGCACCAAGAAAATTCAAATGATGGTGAGTTTTATTGATCCGGGTTGGCTGTGCTATTTAGAAAAGTCGGCTCTCTTGGATTTTGCAGGGTGAACAAAAAAGCGGTTTTAATTTTCTCTACAGATTACACAGATTTCCATCGATTTTCTGTGTGAATCTTTGAAGTCTGTGGTTAACATCTCACTTCGACCCGGCGAAATCCTGAGAACCCTTGCTCTCAACGGATGGGCGCCCCCTGAATGATTTAACGTCACCTCACTCGCTTCGAGCGGATTGCCAGATCCGCGATTTTAGCGGACACTGCACACTTGGAACATGAGCACGTCTCTTTCTTCGTCTCAGCGGCACCGAGCAAAGGGGCGCGGTGAGGACACCGGCCCCAACGAGAGGAAGAACCGGCCCTGGTGGGGCGCGGTGAGGACACCGGCCGCAACGAGAGAAAGAACCGGCCCTGGTGGGGCGCGGTGAGGACACCGTCCGCAACGGGAGAAAGAACCGGCCTGGGGCGCGGTGAGGACACCGGCCCCAACGAGAG
>DAOTUH010000133.1:0-2212 GCA_034437255.1 Anaerolineae bacterium | reverse complement strand
ATCACTGACACGGTCGCTGATGTCCGTCTTCAGGACGGCACCGTCCTGCTGGATGACGTACCCTTCGGCGCCGTCGCTCCCTACACCCCTCTGCCCGCGGGCACCTACGATCTCAAGATCACCAACGCTGACGGCAGCGCTACGCTCATCGACTTGTACCCCGTCACTCTCGCCGAAGGCGACATCCTTTCCATCTTCGCCGTCGGCGATGGGGCTAACCAACCCGTCGGTGCCTTCGTCTGGCCCAGCGGAGCGGCAGGCGCTCTGGCGACCCTGGCTGCCAATCTCCAAGTTGCCCACCTGGCGCCCTTCGCGGCGGACCCAGGGACGGTGGTCACGGTTACCGTGGACAGCACACCCCTGCTGACTGACTTCGAGTTCGCCGACTCCACCGGCTACGTGCCCTTGGAGGCTGGCGTCGATCACCTGATCGAGATCTTCCCGGCGGGCAGCGCTGACCCGGCTATAAGTGCTACAGTTAACTTGACCCATGCAATGGACTTCTCGGCCATTGCCATCGGCAATATCGTCAACCAGCCGCTTGATTTGCTCCTGCTGGAGGACGACAACACACCACCCGCCGCCGGGAATGCTCACGTCCGTATCGGGCATCTGGCGCCCTTCGCTTCTGCCATCACTGACACGATCGCTGATGTATTGGTAAATGGTGCTGTCTTTTTGGACGATGTTCCCTACCGCGCAGTGACCGGTTATACGGAACTAGTGCCGGCCGATTACGAGCTTAAGCTCACGCCTGGCGATGGAACCTTGTCCCTGTTTGGTCCTGTAAGTCTAATGCTGCAAAATGGCGACATCGCCTCAGTCTTTGCCGTTGGTGATGTCACTAACCAACCAGTGGGCATATTCGTTTGGCCAAGCGGGGAAGCTGGTTTTCTGGTAAAGTATAAACTCTACCTACCCCTCGTTATGAAAAATTCTACGGGGACAGTCGTGCTGCCCTAGTGACCAGACGGATAGAGCATAGAGTACACGCGTTGTCTGCTGAGCTTGCAATATACACTTGATAGGACACGCGTTGTGATGTAGAGAAAGCCGCCGGAGTGTATTTCCGGCGGCTTTTTTTCTTGAGCCGCTCTGGTAGCTCCCCCTCTCCCTCTTCGCCGACAACGGCGATGGCACCGACGACGCTCTCCCCGACGTCCGGGCTGCCTTCCACCCGGTGGGAACCAGGCCCCATGTCGAGGCCGCCGATGAAAAAGAAGGCCATACCCAAGAGCTGCACGTAACCGTAATCCGTGAAGTCCCACGTTTTCTGGCTCAACGCGAACGTCGCGCCGGCGATGTTGGGCGACGAGTTGGTCGGGCAGATCTCGTTGGCCAATGCCCCTCGCGATTACACCCAGCGCGATCTCAACTTTGTCGCGCGCCTGGCCTCGCTCTACGCGCTGACGATCCAGCGCCAGCGAGCAGCGCTACCGGCTCCTCTATGATAATTCGTAAAAATCAAGAGAGGATCGAAGCCAAGGAACTGACCCTAGCTTATGAGCCGGATGAGGAACTTCCTCGCGTCTTGGGAGATGCGGAATATCTGGGATTAGGGATCGCGATGGTGTTGGAAAACGCCATCAACTACACGGACAAAGGTCATATTTGGGTTCGCTCGGGACAATTTCAAGAGCGGAGAGAGATCTATCTCGAAATCGCGGATACCGGACGGGGCATCGCGCCGGAGGATATGCCTCACATCTTCGACCGCTTCTATCGCGGCCAGAACGTCGGCTCCCTTAACGTCCCCGGCACCGGCTTGGGCCTCACCTTGCTGAAAGAAATCGTCGACCTGCATCAGGGCGAGATCGAGGTGGAAAGCGAATTGGGGTGCGGCGCCACCTTCCGCGTCAAGCTCCACGCGGAAACGTATAAGCCGATGGCGTAGCATTTCCGAGACAGATTACCAAACGACAACAGCCCGCTGCCTTTTAATCAGCAGCGGGCTGTTTTTGATGTCAGGAACAATCATTCGTTTGTAGTAAGGAACGCAATGAAATGGAGTGCCGTTGTAAGCCGCGAAGACGCCACGCCGCTATCGCTCCGAGGCTAACTACAAACGAAGTTAGTACACTTTCGGCACGAAGGTCTGATAATCCATCGGCGGGCGCACGTAGGAGATGTCGTGTTGGCGCGAGGGAAGCTCGATGGGATCGGGCGTCAGATCCTCGTACTCAATCTGATTCAACAGGTGATGAATGCAGTT
>DAOTUH010000132.1:0-2439 GCA_034437255.1 Anaerolineae bacterium | reverse complement strand
TGATCCGGGCGACCCGGGTGAAAATCCACCGGAAGTGACGCCGGATCCGGGCGAGACCCCGCCTCCGGCCTATACATCCGAACCGTTACCGACCATGACGCCGCCGGGCGGAGGCCGCGCCGGGTACTGGGACATCAGCTGTGCAGACGACGCCCGGTTTTGCAGCACCGGCCCGGCCGTGGTCACCCGCTGGTGCGAGTACGGCGATCCCCTCTACTGCCACGTCATCTCCACCCGCTGTGCGGTGCCCGGCGAATGCAACGTGGTCACGGCGACGCCCCCGCCCCCGTTGCCGGATGGGGATTGGCCCTGTGGCGAGGAGCCCTACGTCGTCGATGGGCGCTTGATTCAGGCGTGTCCCAGCTGGCCCGGGTGGCAGATCGACGTCGAAGTGCTGATCCCGCCCGCTGACGTGCTGCGCAACCCGTGGCCGCGGTCCCTGGTGGCGTACCCCACCAAACTGTGGTTCGCGGGCGCCAGCGACGTGGAAGCCTGGTCCGAAAAAGCCCTGGCGTGTAACGTTGACTACGGGGCTACGTACACGGACCCGAGTAACTTCCCCTCTTGTGCTGCCGTGGGCGGGCAAGTCGGCGAAGGCACGCGGGTGAACTACCAGGTCGGCGCCGCCTGGCGGCGGTGGGATGCATCCCAAGGCGCCATCTTCGGCTTTCACCCGCCCTACGAGGTTGGTTGGTCTATCCCGGACCGAGACTTCAACGGCGGTACCCAGCAGAAGTACGGGCAGTCCGTGGTATACACGTTTGAGACCTCATCTTGGGGCTTGACCGAGAATGGGCCAGCCTGGAATCCGGCCTGTCAGGAAACCGAGTGCGGTTGCGACGCGCGGGTGCAGGGATGGGACGCCCCGGCCTACCAGGTCGTCCTCACCACCTGGTGGTATCCGCAGTACAACTTCCGCTACGATGAGTTCTACTGCTCAAGTCGCGGCTGGAGCGCCTGTCAGTGCTATGGGCCTGATGGGCGACCGGATAACCTTCGGGGCTGCGGAGATCCTCCTGCAGGCATCTGTATCGGGGACGACGAGGTCTGGGGGCAACATCCCGTATGTGACGCCTGGAAATGGCGCAGCGTCGAGGATGGCTGGCAGACCTACGACTTGTCACAGGTCGGCTATCGACCGGTGATCCCCTGGTATCTCGCGCGTCAAGCGGGCGCAGATCCAAATGGCTCGCACTGTGGCTCCTATGGTCCCACCAGCGGCTCCGTGGCTGTGCCGGTCATCGAAGTGCAGCCGGTTGCCCCTTAAGGGATAGCTCAATGACGTTGTTCGAACACCCGTTCACATCAACATGGTTGTCAAGCGTCATCGTTGGCTGTTGGTTGATGGCGGCCTGGCAGGATTTACGCAAGCGCGAGATCGCGCTGGTGCCTCTGGTCGTGCTGGCGTTGGTCGGATTACCTGGGCATTCCATTCTCTGGTGGATCGTGGTGAGCGTGACGTTTTTCTGGCGGTGGGAACCGCAGAGCAGTCTCGTCATGGTCCCCCTGGTCTTCGTCGTGGGGTGGGTGACCCAGACATATGCGCCGACGATGGCCCTGGTCGGAGGACTAACGGCCTGGGCGTTGGGCTGGTGGGGCGGGGCCGATGGCGTGCTGCTGACCGCGTTAGCCCTGCGCTACGATCGGCCCGGGTTGGTGGCGGGTGCGGTGGTGACCGCCGTATTTGGCGTGGTCTTTCTCTTGGCCCGCCGCAGGTTGATTTCGCTGGTCCCCGCATTAACCGACGTTTTGGCTGCCCGGCCGGTGGAACGCACCGGTCCGGGCAGCCCTCACACTGAGATGCCCGCCGCGACCGCGCTGGCTGCGACCGGGGTAGTGCTGGAACTTATTCACTTACTTTTCTGAGGAGGTACTACATCATGACGTTGATAGCCACTGCTTTGGTCATCGCCCTGTTAAGTGTCGGGTTGACCTTGCTCAAGATCCGCCGGGACGTGACCGACGCAGCACTGGGCAGCAGCCTGTTGACTGTGGGCGGCGCTGTGCTGATTTCTATCACCTTGGTCAATCCCCAGATCGCCGTTCTCCTGCTCGGAAACCTTCGGGTGCCTCTGGGTAATGCCTATATCTTGGCCTATTATGTGCCTCTGGGCTTAGGCATCCTGCTGGCCGTGATGGGAGGGGGGCTGACGTTCGGCTACATTCGACGTTATCGCCAGCATCGCCAGCACATCGAGAAGCGCCTCCAAACTGATACCAAACCGTTGGTGTGATGTGGCATTCTGGAATCGCAACCAACCATTGGTCGTCGTGCTGGCGACGCGCCATCCCCGCGTGTTAACGGCTCTTGATGCGGCTGTCCAACACCTGGAAAACGTGAACCTGGAACGGCGAGAGGCCCTGAGCACCCAGGGCGCGTATCAGGCCCTTCAGGGTGCGCACCTGGCCGTGGTAGATGTCTCCGCGCTCACCGGCGAT